>NZ_JAMPKJ010000023.1 GCF_039962115.1 Funiculus sociatus GB2-C1
TAACTCAGGATGGTTAGCATTGACCATTTTTTGAATTTTTCTCTACGCCCTTTTTTTCAGATTTTTACCCGCTTTGCAACCCCACTTCTTGAGAATGGTGCAAGATGTCAGTTTTAACGGGTTTTAGCTTTAAGCCTGAACTTTAGTTCAAGGCATTTATGCAAGAGGTCTATTGATTGTCATGCGTGAGCGATAATTTTAGCGTTTATCAAGGTAAAAATTCTATCTAGTTCTAATATTGCAGCTAATTCGGCTACTTCTTCTGGTGTCAGTAAGTCAGCCTTTTTTTCTGCAAAAGTTCTTCCATGCGAGACTGTAGCTCATCAGTAAACTTAAAGAGATTCAGGTTATCTACTTGACTAATCTGGATACCTTTGGATACTAAGGATGAGGGGTTAATAATTGATTTAGTAGTCATAATATTTTTAGAGCGCTGGTACTATTGTAATAGGTTAGCGATCGCGCCTTACTCTTCCATCATCTTCTCTCTAATCTAACCCTCGATTCTTGCAACTAAATTAGCTTGAATGAGCAAGAAAGATTGCCAGGGAATATTTGAGCGATCGCTCACACAAATATACTATCAACTTTGCTTACATTTAACTTAACGAGTTGTTTCAGCTCGAATTTCTCTCAGAATTAATAAAACTTCTTCTTCTGATTCTATATGCCGCGCTAAAACTTGAGCGGTTGATTCAATCAGGCGGTCGGAAAATGCTTTGGCTAAGTCTTGCCGCAGACTTTGCCCAATATAAAATTTAAGTAAGGCTTCAAGAGACATATCTCGACTGGCTGCAACTTTTTTGAGCGATTCCAAGGTGTCTGTTGGTATTTTTATAGATACTGTCTCTGCTGCACGGGGTCGTAAATGGAGTTCAAATTCTTCTTCAGGCATCTTCATATAACTTCCTTTCAGTGCGAGTAGCGGGACGGGCGGAAATTAGGCGCGTTCGCCTACCACGTTCTATATAAACTACGAACAAGAGGCGTTGAGAAAGAGAATATCCAAGGATGAAATCGCGCTGTTCTTCATTAGCAGTAGCGTCACCGACTTGGTAGAAAGGGTCAAAGAAAACCTCTGCGGCTTCTTCAAATGTAACATCATGTTTTTCAATATTGCTTTGCGCCTTGTTTTCATCCCACTCAAATTCAACGCCTTGCAATCGATAAATAATATCCATGTATAAATTTGACGGTTATATTAATCGCGCTTTATTCTTCCATCATCTTCTCTCTAATCCAACTTACAATATCGGCAACTAAATTCGGCTGACTGGGGGAAAATGTTTGGAGATTACAAGGCTGTTCGCTCACTACACAAATTCTCCTCGTGTTATGAAATTTGCTCAGAGATGTGAGGAAAGTTTGGCTGAAGCCTTGGGGTGGTTCGCCACTTGTATCTTCGTAAAAAATTAGGAAGACTCCCTGGCATTTTAGCTGACAATAAACTTTGAGAGCCTGCATGGTTTCCGGTTCCCCATTTTGACGTTCGGGACAGCCTTGCATTACCATCTCGGCGTAAATTTCCGAGGCGGGGTTATCTGGGTTATCGAATTTGCTGGCGTCGATGCAAATGGGTTGTACTTTTTCCCTAAGATGAGGATCGTTGTTAATGGCCGCGTGAAGAAGTTCGGGTAATACTGCCAAGTTATGGCATTGGGTGAAGGGAGTGAAACCAACTTCGGTAGTTTCTGCAACTTGTGGATGGGGAGTGATAAGTGGATGATGCCAAGCTTGATAAAAGGTTGGGTAAGGCAGAGTTTGAGCGCACTGCCAGATAACTTTGTAGCAGTTTTCGTAGAGGTCAGAATTGCTTTCAAAGACTTCATCTGTTAGACAGTGCCGTAAATCTGAGACAGCTGAGAGCATCTGGTGGTTTTGTAAGATTTCCCCCAAAATCTCGGCAGCGATCCTACGGGTAAACTCATTTTCAGTAGTTTCCAGAAGCCTGAGTAACCCAGCAATTGCCACTTCGTTTCCTGGGTCAATTTTCCCCAAAATCTCGGCAGCCATCCTACGGGTAAACCCATTTTCAGTAGTTTCCAGAAGCCTGAGTAACCCAGCAATTGCCACTTCGTTTCCTGGGTCAATTTTCCCCAAAATCTCGGCAGCCCCCGAACGGATAAACTCATTTTCAGTCGTTTCTAGAATCCGGAGTAACCCAGCAATTGCCACTTCGTTTCCTGGGTCAATTTTTCCCAAACTGTCGGCAGCTATCATACAGGTAAACTCATCTTCAGTGGTTTCCAGAACCTGAAGTAATCCAGCAATTGTCACTTCGTTTCCTGGGTCAATTTTCCCCAAACTCTTGGCAGCAGTCCTACGGGTAAACTCATCTTCAGTGGTTTCTAGGATCCGGAGTAACCCAGCAATTGCCACTTCGTTTCCTAGGTCAATTTTTCCCAAACTGTCGGCAGCTATCATACGGGTAAACTCATTTTCAGTAGTTTCCAGAAACCGGAGTAACCCAGCAATTGCCACTTCGTTTCCTGGGTCTATTTTCCCCAAACTCTCGGCAGCTCCCGAACGGGTAAACTCATCTTCAGTGGTTTCTAGAAGCCGGAGTAACCCAGCAATTGCCACTTCGTTTCCTGGGTCAATTTTCCCCAAACTCTCGGCAGCAATCCTACGGATAGACTCATCTTCAGTGGTTTCTAGAAGCCGGAGTAACCCAGCAATTGCCACTTCGTTTCCTGGGTCAATTTTCCCCAAACTCTCGGCAGCAATCCTACGGGTAAGCTCATTTTCAGTCGTTTCCAGAAGCCGGAGTAACCCAGCAATTGCCACTTCGTTTCCTGGGTCAATTTCCCCCAAACTCTCGGCAGCCTCCGAACGGGTAAACTCATTTTCAGTCGTTTCCAGAAGCCGGAGTAACCCAGCAATTGCCACTTCGTTTCCTGGGTCAATTTTTCCCAAACTCTCGGCAGCCATCCTATGGGTAAACTTATTTTCAGTCGTTTCCATAAGCCGGAGTAACCCAGCAATTGCCACTTCGTTTCCTGGGTCTATTTCCCCCAAACTGTAGGCAGTCTTCCAACGGGTATCCTCAGATTCTGTGGTTTCCAATAAGTTAATGAGTTTATTAATGGCTATACCCCGGTTAGTCTGCAACAGCGATGCTCTCGCTGCCTCTGCACTCGGATCGAGATATGTCCGCCACTCTTGTTTTTCAATGTTGAAATAACCAAAGCCCCACTTAACGATTTGCGCTACTATTTCATCTGCCCAAGGGCAATCCTGAAACTCAACAACCCCAGATGAGGCTAGAAAATAGGCTCGATCTCCATAAAAATTTGTATTTCCGCACCCGTCCTCAAACTCTACCAATGCCTGAATAAACTTCTCTTTCTGCTGCTTTACCACATCCTCTCGCCCCAGCCATAGCAAAATCACCTCCTTCCACTGCGGCTCAAAAATGCGGTAAATATTGCCCGGTAACGGTTGAGGATTGTCATTTTCATGAGTCAAGAAAAAGTGCCAATCCTCAATCGCCAGCGCTGCAAAATATTCCTGAAACGTCAGATGATAGAACGCATAGACAGGTTCATCGGTTTCCCCATCTCGGTACACCAAATTCAGCCAACCAATCTGTCGCGCTAACTCAAACAGACATTCCCCCATTAGCTGATATGCCAGCGATTCCCTCAGCGGTGTCTGATTCTCAATTGCCGCAACTGCCAACCTTCCTAACGCTGCATTCAAATCCTGCCGTTGCTGCCAGCCGATGGGAAACTCGTTTTTTTTCCACTCATAGAAATCCTCTCGAAATCGCAGGTAAAGCGTCGCCTTCGTCTTCGGCAACTCCCCTTGCTTCACCGCCCAGGTTTGACACAACAGCGCCAACCGCAAAGGATTTCTAATCAAATCCCGAATCCGTTCCCGCCCCGTTTCCCCTAACTTCTCACCTAACTGCTTCCCTAACTGGCGTTTCCCCGCCCTAGCAAACCACTCCCCAATAAACTCCCCCACCTGCGAATCGTCAAAATCCAGGGTGCGATAGGTATCACAATTCGGCACTACCCGATCGTTCGCCTGCCAAACATTCAGCCGACAGGTTAACAGGGTTTGCGCCTGTGCCACCCAACCCCTCAGCTGATTTGCAATTCCTTGTAGGGGCGAATTTGCCCCCGTGGATGTATTCCCCCGTATTTCATCCACCCCATCCAACAGCAACCACACCTGATGAGAATTAAATAACTGCATCAACTCAGTTTGCATGTGGGCTGATACCACCATTCCTTGAAGAGACAGCACCTCCTTCAGCCAAACCTGAAGTAAATACTCTTCCAAGGTTTTTCCATCCAAACTCCCCAACTGAATGCAAATCGGCAACCGGGAAACATTTTCTGAATCCTTGAGATGACGCGCAATTTGCTCTAACCACGTACTTTTCCCCGCCCCCGGTTCCCCAATAATTGCAATCGTCTTGCCTTCCCCCGCCTCAATCACCTCCCGGAGAAACTCATCCGCTTCAAACCGCTTCTCAATTTCCTTCTCATTCAGCTGATATTGTGAACTCCCCTCATCTGGAGATGGGCCAGACTCCTCACTCCGTCGCGGCTGAGTTGTCGGTTTCACCAATCCCAATGGCACATAGATACCCACCTCATGACCCAACCCCGTACCCGTCGCCTGTCGCCGGAATTGGTAACGCTTGAGCTGTTCCTCCAGCATTTTGTGGCAGATATCGCCCCAGTCAATCCGGGTTTCTGGTGGTGGAGGTGGAGGATCTGACTTCGGATCGATTAATTCTTCTAGTTCTAAATTTAGGGATTTAGCGATCGCGATCGCAGTATCACAATCAACAGATTGTCCCGCAAAAAACCGCTTAACCGTCTTTTCACTCACGTTAGAGGCTTCAGCGATGTCCAAATACCTCCAAAGCTTGTCCTCATAATTACGTTTAGCAGCCTTAACCTCTATGAGTTTCTGCTTTCCAGCCTCGTTTACCTGGACGCTGTTGCGATTGCGGATTTCAGCCATAGTCAACGGATAAGAGCAATTGCGGATATTAATAGCTTAGGTGGCTTCAGCCGTTGGATGAGGGTCAGAAAGGGTAACTTAATCTCTGTCCCTAAGAGTTCGGCGGTTTCTCTAGTCGATTCGCTTTCGTGGAATTGTAGGGTTCAGCAATTCCACAAATGACCACCAACCTGTTTAAATATCTCCTCGTAGTTGAAAATTCCCAATTTCAGACTTTAATCCTACTTGCTCTTATTCTGCCTTTACAGCCAGTCAATTCTAAGGAAATTAGCGATGCTTTATTTCTGGTGCAAGGCGGAATAATCGTTGTGACAGGCCTTATCTCAATTTTGTCGGGAACTCCCTTGCCATTGGTAATCTTTCAAATGACGGCGCAAGGCGGCTGTTTGATTATCGATGCCCACCGCGCCCAAAAAAGTGCCAAGTAGACGAAGCGCGATCGCATCCTTCGTTTGTACAGCCCCAAGTTTCAACCTGCGGGTTGGATGAATTTGGCAGAATTAAGAGAGTGCCAAAATAGCTTCTCACTCTCCCAAAAATGAAACACCGCCGATGGTATTGGTTCTTTAGTATGCTCTTTGCTTCGTTTTTCGCCGTTACCAGCTGCGCTAGTCAACCCGAAACTGTTAAAAACCTTAAAGCTGGTGCTGGTACGCAAATCATTGCTTTAGGCGATAGCATTACCGCTGGATATGGCGTAGCGCAAACCGAAGCTTATCCCAGCGTTCTCTCTCGTCAGTTGGGTATACCAATTGTAAATCGCGGTGTCAGCGGTGATACAACTGCAATGGCACTTAGTCGCTTGCAAAAAGATGTGATTTCCGCCCAACCTTGGATAGTTATTGTGGGAATAGGTGGAAATGATTTCTTGGGAAGAATTCCCAAAACTGAGACAGAACAGAATCTGCGGCAAATAGTGACAACAATTCAACAACAAAAAGCAATTGTTGTGTTGTTGGGAATGAACCTTAGTTTACCGGAGCTGGGGTTAGCTAGAGATGAATACAACGAACTTGTCCAGCGCGTTGCTAAAGATACACAAGCGTACTTAATTCCAGATGTGCTGAAGGGAATAATCGATAATCCGCAATATCGCCAACAGGATATTATTCATCCAAACGCAGCCGGACAGAAACTTTTAGCGGTTCGCGTTGCCCAAGGTTTACAGCCATTATTAGCAGATGCTACTTTTCCGAACGCTTTATTGCAATATCGAAAAAGTAATGAATAATTGATAATTGGCATCTCTTAACTAGGTCAGTGTAATTAAACTTACAACTCGCTCTCCTCAAGGAAAACCCGGTTTTTTAGAAGAACCGGGTTTCTCTATTTTTGGTTTAATTTAACAATGAGTTTTTTTAACCAGTAGCCCCTATTTAGTCGCTAAAGTAATAGAATAGGTAGTTGCCTCTGGAGCCGACTTTCATAGCTCAAAGGCAAAAATTTTGTAACAAAATTGACAGAATTGGAGCATGGAAAGTCTGTATCCAATAGTATTTCGCATCTAATCCACCTGAGATTTTTTTTATGAGTTCCCCGATCCGCTTTTTGATGTGCGCTCCCGATCATTACGATGTGGATTATGTGATTAATCCCTGGATGGAGGGCAATATTCACAAGTCGTCACGCGATCGCGCCGTCGAGCAGTGGCAAAAGCTTCACCACGTCCTCAAAGACCATGCAATTGTTGATTTAGTTAAACCCCAACGCGGCGTGCCTGATATGGTGTTCACAGCCAACGCTGGGCTAGTGCTGGGAGATACTGTCGTTCTCAGTCGCTTCTTCCACAAAGAGCGACAAGGGGAAGAGCCATACTTTAAAGAGTGGTTTGAGTCGCAGGGCTGCACCGTGCATGAATTGCCCAAAGACTTGCCCTTTGAAGGTGCTGGTGATGCGCTGCTGGATCGGGAAGGGCGCTGGCTGTGGGCGGGGTACGGTTTCCGTTCGGAACTCGACTCGCACCCGTATCTAGCAAAGTGGTTGGATATCGAAGTGCTTTCCCTGCGACTGATGGATGAGCGCTTCTATCACTTGGATACCTGCTTTTGTCCCTTGAATGGCGGCTATCTGCTGTATTATCCCCCGGCGTTTGATTCTTACTCAAACCGCGTCATTGAAATGCGAGTCGCGCCAGAGAAGCGAATTGCGATCGCAGAAGCGGACGCTGTGAATTTCGCCTGCAACGCCGTAAATATTGACAGCGTTGTAGTGATGAATAAGGCGAGTGAAAGCCTGAAAAAACGCCTTACCGATGTTGGTTTCCAAGTAATTGAAACGCCGCTAACGGAATTCTTGAAAGCAGGCGGTGCAGCTAAGTGCTTGACGCTGCGGGTGACGGAACCTGTGCGAACGGAAGTTCATGAATCTGTCTCCGTAGAGAGCCGCACGGTTCGCATGGAAGGGCATTTGCTGGACACTGGCTTAATCAACCGGGCTTTAGATTTAGTTGTGGAAAATGGGGGTAGTTTCCAGGTTCTCAATTTCCAACTGGGAGCACAGCGACAAAGTACCTCAAGTGCTGAGGTGAAGGTGTCGGCTCCTTCCCACGAAGTGATGGAAGCGATTTTATCGCAGTTGATTGATTTGGGTGCGGTGGATCTGCCTCAAGACGAGCGCGATGCGAAACTGGAACCAGTCCTGCAAGCGGGTGTAGCTCCCGATGATTTCTACGTATCAACTATTTATCCGACACAAGTACGGGTAAATGGGGAATGGATCAAGGTGCTGGGACAGCGCATGGATGGCGCGATCGCGATTACCGAAACTTCCAACGGGATCGTGGCGCGGTGTAAGCTGCTGCGAGATTTAGAAGTTGGTGATCGCGTAGTTGTCGATGTCGTCGGTATCCGCACCGTGCGTAAAACAGAATCGCGGGAAGTGCGAAATACCCAGGAATTCAGCTTTATGTCTGCTGGCGTTTCCAGCGAACGCCGCGTAGAATTGGTGGTTGAGCAAGTTGCTTGGGAACTTCGCCAAGTCCGGGATCAAGGCGGCAAAGTGGTTGTGACGGCTGGGCCTGTTGTGATTCACACTGGCGGCGGCGAACACTTGGCACATCTAATTCGCCAAGGTTACGTGCAGGCGTTGCTAGGAGGAAATGCGATCGCAGTCCACGACATCGAACAGTCAATGATGGGAACCTCCCTTGGTGTGGATATGAAACGCGGCGTTTCTGTGCGCGGCGGACACCGCCATCACCTGAAGGTAATTAACATGATTCGTCGTTGTGGCAGCATCGAGAAAGCGGTTGAGCAAGGTGTTGTTACCAGTGGTGTTTTATACGAGTGCGTCCGTGCTGGCGTGCCGTTCTCCCTAGCTGGTTCCATCCGCGATGATGGCCCTTTGCCAGATACTCAGACGGATATGATTAAGGCGCAGGAAGAATATGCCCGGTTGTTGGAAGGCGCAGACATGATTCTGATGCTGTCGTCTATGCTACATTCCATCGGTGTCGGAAATATGACCCCAGCTGGGGTGAAGATGGTCTGCGTCGATATTAACCCAGCAGTGGTGACGAAGTTAAGCGATCGCGGTTCTGTGGAATCTGTCGGCGTTGTCACCGATGTGGGTTTATTCCTCAGCTTGTTAGTGCAACAGTTGGATAAGTTGACGAGTCCTTATCAAACTGTTCACACTGTTTAATTTACTTGTAAGGTGGGAAATAAAAAGGCAAAAGGAAAATATCAAGACTTCTTTTGTCTTTTTATATCAAATGTGGTTTATTGCTGATAAAAAAAGAACCCCACCCCCAACCCCTCTTTGCAGGCGATGGACAGGTGGGGTTCTTCTTAATTACGGGCAATCAACCGGATTTGATATTATTCCTCATCTTTATTTCTAAAACTGGTGAAAACTGACTCGATTTTCTATCAACTATTTCAAAAGTTTCCCGGCATCTTCTTTGAACTCATCGGACAACCTCTCTCAACAGGTGATGCCTATGAATTCAAATCAGTAGAAGTCAAACAAACTGCCTTTCGCATCGATGGTATATTTCTACCTGCTGAAGATTTGCCCGACCAACCTATTTACTTTGTAGAAGTACAATTTCAACGCGATACCAGATTCTATCAGCGGTTTTTTGGCGAAACATTTCTCTACCTTTCTCAATATGAACAATCAAACGATTGGCGGGGAGTAGTTCTGTTTAAAACTAGAAGCCAAGATCCAGGCGTAAAGTCACAGTATCGGGAGTTACTGACAAGTCCGCGAATTAGGCGGATATATCTAAATGAATTAGGGGAAGCGGCAGAACAATCCCTTGGCGTGGGGGTGGTGAAATTAATCGTAGAAACTAGAAAAAAAGCAATTGATACGGCAAGACAGCTATTAAACAAAGCTGGACAGGAAATTGCCGATGCAACCCTGAGAAAGCAAATTATAGAATTGATAGAGACAATAGTCTTGTACAAGTTGCCGGAAATGACTCGTCAGGAGTTAGAAGCTATGTTTGGATTTAGTGAGTTAAAGCAAACGAGAATCTATCAAGAAGCCCTCGAAGAAGGTGAAATGAAAGCCAAGTTAGAATCAGTTCCCCGCTTGCTGGCAATGGGGTTGACTGTGGAACAGGTGGCTCAAGGTTTGGGGTTGACAGAGGAACAAGTAAGACAGGCATCTTCCTCTGGGCAAACTTCCGATTAATGTTATGCCAAATGAGTCGAGATTTTAGGGTGCGCTCGCATTCTCCCCCAAACGCGATCGCTTACTAAAATCTCGCTATCCCATTAGTATCACCTATAACAGACATGATTATTTTTTACACTGCTTTTCAGCCATAACCCGCTTTGCTAATAAATAAATATGTGCTTCATAAAATGCTTGAAATTTGGCTCTATGTAAATTTTGGTAATTATTAAAATATTTAACCAAAACTTTAATTTTAAATTAATGATAATACCTACGAATTTAAAGTAGGCAATCGAGGGATTCTACTGAAGTAAAATTAATAAAAATAGAGAAAAATGTAAGAGGTAGTTTTATGAATATTATTGTATGTTAAAGCTTTCTACTTTAACTTTAGCTTTGACCGCAGCCTATGTTTTTTTACCAAGCAAGGTTGGTTTTACTCAAACTCCCGCCCCTGTTAATAAGTCCCGACCTGAGACACCATATTGCTATATGCAAACTCAGGCGGGATCAACTCTTGATTTAAGCAAATTGTGTGTCTCTAATACTCCTATTCCTAATAGAAGAATTTATACTCCTCCTATTCCTAATAGAAGAATCTATACTCCTCCTATTCCTAATAGAAACATTAATACTGGAGGTGCTGCTGCCAGTAGTGCTAGTGGTTTCAGTAGGAGAGGTGGGATGAATTGTGTAACTGCTGCCAGTAGTGCCAGTGCTTCGAGTAGTGTAAGCCGTGGAGGTGTTACAAGTAGCACCAGTGCTGCCAGCAATTCCAGCGCTTACAGCTGTGTCGGTTACTGAGGATTCATCGAGTCGCTTTGAACCATTGAGTAATGCCATTTGCGATTGCTTGCGCCATTCTCTGCTGTTCGGTGGGATTCGTAATCCATTCAAATTCCTCTGGATTGCTCATAAAACCGAGTTCTAGCAACACTGAAGGTGCGGAGGCGGGACGAGCAAGCGCTAGATTATTCCAAAAAACACCATAGGAAGGACGACCCCCTTCCTGCACTATGTGGTTATGTAGAAATACCGCTAAATCCTGAGCTTGGGGATGATACCAAAAAGTCCCGAATCCTTTGGTGTTTTGAGGATCGCCATCGTCGGGAAGAGAATTGTAATGGATGGAAAGCGCGATCGCGGGTTTCACTGCATCAATGAGCGCCGCCCGTTGGGGCAAGGACAATTCCTTATCCGTCTCGCGGGTAAGATACACAGTAGCCCCCCGTGCAATCAGCTGATTTGCGATCAGCTTCGACACATATAAATTGGCATCTTTTTCCGCATAACCCGTAGGCCCCGCCGCACCCGATTCTTTACCGCCATGTCCGGGATCGAGAAGAATTTTGATCCCAGATAAAGGCTTGCTAGAGGACGCAGAACTCAAGCGAGGCGGATGGCGCAGAGAAAGCACCAAACTCGTTCCCTCGTATCTGACTGTATAACCCCATTGCTGCGCTTGTTTCAGATTAAAGGTATATTGCACCATTCCCGGCATTACCTGTTCCCAGTCGAGGCGAGAAATCACGGGATCGGGATCGAGGCGAATAATGTCTGTTTGGGCGGTGGTGTTGTAAAGTGTTAATCTCAAAGCGCGATCGCCTTGCTGCACAACTAGCGGTACTGGCACTTGCAAGGGAAAAATCACCTCTGTCGCACCGGGAACCTGACGCGCGCGGATACTGCGAATGAAGGTGCGCGGCGGTACTGCACCTTTAACAATTTGAACTTCCTGACTATTAATCCAACCGCCATAGTCTAAGCGCACCCATTCCCCTTCTCTACCTGTAACCGTTGCTTGCGTTCCTTTCGGTAGCGGCGTGAGGCGAGAATAATCTGTACTTGGCCCAGTTCTGGCGACACCAGCATCAACAATCACAGAAGCAACCTCTAGATTGGCTGGATTCAAAATCTGCACCTTACCAGGCCCAGTCTGAGTCGTAGAAGCGGGTGTTTTTGTAGTAGTCGGTTTTGGTTTGTCGCTTTCGGCAGGCTTTTGTGTAACCTGTAGGGGTTTTTGGGGAAGGGGAATGGGAAGACCAGGATTTGCTGTTTTCGGATTCATCGTCAATTGAAATTGAGGATGTCCTAAATCTGCTGCTGCTGCTGCTGCTGCACAACCTAGATATTGTCCGGCTCCAGCAATAGCATAAGGTTGATTTTGTTCGGTCAACGCCGCCGAATTTGCTGGTAATTGTACCACCTGCGGCTGTTCCATCAGGGGAATAGTTTGACCGCCCAGCATGACAGAAACATCGCCGTTTTCCGGAGCAATCGCGCCAAAACAAATTAGCTCTCCGGGCAGTCTAGCAATATCCACCGCTGGAGTCAGAGAATCTTTCGCAAATCCCAATCCTTTCGGTGGAGTTGGCTGTGTTGAAGTCCGCGTGACTTTTATTTTGACTTCTTGATTCTGATATCGAACCGTCAATAAATTCTCTCCCGGCTTCAGCCCAAAGCTAGGCGCAAAATGCCCCTTTTTACTTCGTACAATAGCCTTTCCATTCACCAAAACCTGTCCTGTCGGTGGAGCCGTCCCTATCAGGAAAATCTTGTCAGATGTGGTTTTGTGGTTAGTTGGAGGATAGGAAATGTGGAGAGATTGTTTCGCCGATGCTGGCGCTGCCATGACCAAACTTAATACAGCAATTCCCAGGATGTTTTTCATTTGTCATTCTTCCCTAGTTTATTGCTAATGGCTAATTGTCTTTCCATTAGCAAATGACTAATATCTCAATCTTCTAAAAGTTTTGTTTCTAGTCCGTCAATACTTTTTTTATTCTTCGCTTGCCAATATTCAAATATACCCTGTTCTCCTTTTTTATCCGCCCATTCTCGAATAGTTTTTCTTTCTTCTTGCAGTTCATAAAGTGGTACGCCATAACCGCAAGATGTTTGCACAGAGTTAATATTTAATACCATTATTTGGCGTTCCCCTAAGATGGGAGTGAAAAAAGCATAAAAATGTTCCCATTCTTTATCTCTGGGTAAAATAACTCTTCCCTGACCGTATAAACGAAGAATCATCGGCTTTTCAGAAAAGCTGCAAAACATAATTGTCATTCGACCATTTTCATTAAGATGTGCCGCTGTTTCGTTGCCACTACCAGTTAAATCAAGATAAGCCACTGTTACATTATTAATACAGCGGAAAGTATCTACTCCTTTTGGGGATAGATTAATCCGACCTTCCTTTGGTGCTGTGGCTGTAAAGAAGATTTTCTGTTCTTCGATAAACTCTCTTAATGATGGATTCAATTCAGTGTAAAATTTAGCCATTTATAATTACCAAATCTATAACGCAGCAATTAAAGTTATCAAATCCTTATTAATTTTAAAACCGCCAAGCATTACCAGCTATCAGTAGTTGAAAATTTCACCAGTCAGCTGTTGCACTTTTGTTACCTTGTAATAGAGATGCTATCCTAGCCTCTGGCTTGGGGTAATCAGCAAACCTGCCATTACCAGAATCCTAGCAGCGATCGCAGGCAAACTCTGGAATAACATAAGACAGGGTTTCAACTCTAGGATAGTAGCGATCGCCACTCAGTTGGAACTTGTCCCTATTCCGAGTCCTTTGAGCGACTTAAAGCTTTGTAGCAGCTAGCGTTGCGCGTTCCTAAAGGATAAGGTAAATTCAACAAAAGCCAATGCAGCTATCCAAAACAGGATTTCTCACCACTGACAACTGATTGCTACCGACAAACAAGTCGTTAACTCTGTGGCACAATTAACGGGGTGGGTTGCTGATCTGGCTCTTCTTTTTAGCATTTTATGACTAAGTTTGTCTTTGTTACTGGGGGCGTAGTTTCTAGCATCGGCAAAGGGATTGTAGCAGCAAGCTTAGGCCGATTGCTAAAGTCGCGTGACTATTCAGTTTCGATTTTGAAACTAGACCCGTATATTAACGTCGATCCGGGAACGATGAGTCCTTTTCAGCACGGCGAGGTTTTCGTAACGGCAGATGGTGCCGAGACGGATCTAGACTTAGGACACTACGAACGCTTCACGGATACGTCGATGTCTCGCCTGAATAGCGTCACGACGGGATCTATTTATCAGGCGGTGCTGAATAAAGAGCGTCGCGGCGATTATATGGGGGGGACGGTGCAGGTGATTCCCCATATTACCAATGAGATTAAAGATCGTATTCAGCGGGTAGCAAGAAATACTAACCCTGATGTGGTGATTACTGAGATTGGTGGCACGGTGGGGGATATTGAATCGCTGCCATTTTTGGAAGCGATTCGCCAAATCCGCAAAGATGTGGGACGGCACAACGTACTATATATGCACGTAACGCTGGTGCCGTGGATTCCTTCGGCGGGAGAGATGAAAACTAAGCCGACGCAGCACTCTGTAAAGGAATTGCGATCGATAGGGATACAACCAGATGTTTTGGTTTGTAGATGCGATCGCCCACTCGCACCGGGAATGAAAGAAAAACTCTCGGAATTCTGCGATGTTCCCGTAGAAAGCGTCATTACAGCGATTGATGCTAAGAGTATCTATGAAGTGCCGCTGATTTTAGAACAGGAAGGACTGGCGCAACAGACACTGGAGTTGCTGCAATTAGAAAAACGCCAACCCGAATTGAGCCAGTGGCAAACTCTCGTCAATCGTCTGTATAATCCAACTCATCAGGTAGAGATTGCCATCGTTGGCAAATATGTAAGGCTAACTGATGCCTATCTCTCAGTAGTGGAAGCTTTGCGCCATGCAGCGATCGCTATGGATTGCGAACTTAACGTGCGTTGGGTCAGCGCCGAAAACCTGGAATTAGAAGGTGCCGAACCATACCTCGCCGGGGTAAATGGCATCATCGTCCCCGGTGGTTTTGGTTCGCGGGGTGTCGATGGCAAAATTATCGCCATTGAGTACGCCAGAACCCATCGGATTCCCTTCTTGGGGTTGTGTTTGGGGATGCAATGTTCTGTAATAGAATGGGCGCGGCACCTTGCCGGATTAGAAGATGCCAACAGTGCAGAGTTTGATCCTAATGGAACAAATCCAGTAATTAACTTGTTACCGGAACAGCAAGATGTCGTAGATTTGGGAGGAACAATGCGATTGGGTTTATATCCCTGCCGCCTGACACCCAATACTCTCGCTTTGGGCCTTTATCAAGATGAAGTGGTTTACGAACGGCACAGACATCGGTATGAGTTTAACAATGCTTATCGCAACCTGTTCTTAGAATCAGGTTATGTAATTAGTGGCACCTCACCTGATGGTCGGTTGGTGGAAATCATAGAACTACCCAACCATCCGTTCTTTATTGCCACCCAGTTCCACCCAGAATTCCGCTCTCGACCCAATACGCCTCACCCCCTGTTCCAGGGATTGATTCAAGCAGCGTTAGGTAAGCTTGACCGTGGAATTGCCCATCCTGACGACTCCAGAGAGCAGACCAAGGAAGATGCGACAACCCTCCAAGCAGCTGAGGTATCTTAACTGTTGCTTCAAGTTACAGCAGGACGTATTGCGATCGCAATACGTCCTGCTTTGGCGCGCGAGCTTGAATGGGAGAGTGTTGTCAGTGACAAAACTCACCTTTATGTGAGGAGGCCTTGTGGCGTATTGGATAAAAGTTAGTTATGAGCGAAATGAATATGTAGTTGATCTTGACCGCATCAGTGCTTTTGCTTGCACCCAAAACGGTAAGGTAACGTTTTGGTTGCCTGATAGTGCCATCCCGATTATTATCAACCGGCAAAGTAATGCGGATGGCTATCAACAAGTCATGGACTATGTGCAGCAGGTAAGCTTCCATTCGATAGCGGCATCGTGGATCAAAGTTATTTATGAGCGCAATGAGTATGTAGTCGATCTCAACCGTATCAGTAGCTTTTCCTATTCTCAAAGCGGTAGGATAACGTTTTGGTTGCCTAATTGTGCCATTCCTATCATTATCAATAAGCAAAGCGATCCAGATTCCTATGAGAAAATTCTCGACTACATTAAACGGAAAACTGGACACGCATTCCTTTAAAAAAGGCTAATAGCTAATGGCTAATAGTAACAAAAAAAGCAATTAGCAATTAGCTTTTCCCCAAGCCAGTTTTGCCGCACCCACCATTCCAGCAGAGTTGCCTAACTCGGCTTTCAACAGCTGCAAACCAGCACGAGAACTAGGCAGCACTCGCCGTTCAATTTCTCCCAGAACAGCTGGGAAGAAAAATTCTGCACTCGCACTAACGCCGCCGCCAATTGCGATCGCTTGCGGTGTCAAAACATAAATCAGACTCGCCAACCCAACACCCAAGTCACGTCCGTAGCTTTCCCAAAATTTCAAAGCCTCTGCGTCGCCTGAAGAAGCCAACTTACCTAGTTCCTCTGGTTCTAATCCAGTGCGGCGGCGAATAGCTGGTACTGATAAATATTGTTCTAAAGAACCTTGATTGCCACTATTACACACAGGGCCATCTGGGTTCAAAGTAATTAATCCCAACTCGCCAGCAGCACCTTGATTACCGACGAACAGCTTACCATCCAGAATAATCGCACCACCGACACCAGTTCCCAGTGTCAGCAAAATCATATCGCGGTAGTGACGACCTGCCCCTAACCAAGCTTCTCCTAGACCAGCACAGTTGGCATCATTAGCAAGAACTGTCGGTAAACCAGTTTTTGCCTCTAACCATTCTGCCAGGGGAACATCGTGCCAACTTGTGAGATTAATCGCTACTCTGGCAATTCTACCAGCAGCATCGGCGGGGCCGGGGGTGCCAAGACCAATAGCGATCGCGCATTTTTGGGGATCGAGGCGGGAAATGGCGGATGCGATCGCTTCCATTACCGCTTCCGGCGTCGCAGGTTGCGGTGTCGCCACACTAAAAGACTGCAAGCAAGTCCCATCCTCGCGGAATCTCCCCAACTTAATCGCCGTTCCCCCCAAATCGATACCAATTACTTCCCGATTCACCACAATCGTTCTCACATCCCAAATTTCATCTTATTCCACTATATTGCCGCTATGTGCAACTTTTACCTACCGAGAGGCAATCCGTATATTCAACCAGCTAACTTTTAACTTGTAACTAATTTTGAAGTTTCTGAGCCCCCACTTCAGGTATTAATACGTGTATTTTTCCTCTCAATTGTAAAGTAAAGATGAAGTAAGGGGGGATTTGTATGAAGCTTTGGAGAATTATTTAATTTATGGGCAGTTTTTTCCGGTAAGGACTATGAATATTTCTCAAAAAATTCATACAATAAGCACTTATTTTAAAAGAGGGTGTTATGCTGCCAGCAAGAATTTGCCTCAGCTTATTTCTATCTACTTTGTTCTCAAAAAACAGCAAAAAAGGGAAAAATTACTTACTTTTGCTGTTAATTTTTAGTTTTTGGTCAAATCAAGCCAAAGCTCAGAATATCACACCTGCACCAGATGGTACGGGAACGGTTGTAACTCCAGAAGCTTCGCGCATCGATATCACAGGCGGTACATTCTCCAGGGATGGCAAGAATCTATTTCACAGTTTTAGTCAGTTTGGTGTGCAAGCTGAACAAATTGCCAACTTTTTATCAAATCCCAGTATCCGCAATATTTTGGGGCGGGTAACAGGAGGCGATCGCTCAATTATTAATGGGCTAATACAGGTAAGTGGCGGTAATTCTAATCTTTATTTAGTTAATCCTGCCGGGATGATATTTGGCGCAAATGCACAATTAAATGTTCCCGCATCTTTCACTGCTACTACCGCCACAGGCATTGGTTTTGGTAATAACAATTGGTTAAATGCTAGTGGCGCAAGTAATTATTCTGAGTTAGTAGGAACACCGAGCGATTTTGCCTTTAATGTTAGCGTCCCTGGAAGCATTGTTAACGTTGGGAATCTAACAGTTAGTTCAGGGCAGAATCTGGCTTTAGTTGGCGGTAATGTAATTAGTACCGGGGCGCTGACAGCACCAGGAGGAAATATCACCATTGCCGGCGTGCCTGGATCGAGTAATGTGAAAATTTCCAAACCTGGACATCTGCTAAGTTTAGAGATTGACCCTTCAGACGTTGGGGGAAATGGGATTACTTCCGCTTCCCTACCTCAGTTGCTGACGGGAGATGGTGGCAGTACAGCGACAGGAGTGACAGTTGATAGTAGTAACCAATTGGTACTGACAGCTTCAGGAACCAGAGTACCAATTGACGGAGGCGCACATAAACCATTAGCGATCGCTTCTGGCTCCCTAAATGTATCAGGAGCAACTGGCGGCACAGTCCAGGTGCTAGGTGAAAAAGTAGGGCTAATAGGTGCCAATATCAACGCTTCTGGCACAACTGGCGGCGGTACAGTGCTGATTGGCGGAGATTATCAAGGCAAAGGAAGCGCCATAAATGCCTCCAGCACATTTGTCAGCAGTGACTCAGCGATCGATGCTTCGGCATTGCAAAATGGTAACGCTGGTCGTGTCATCGTGTGGGCAAATGAGACAACTCGGTTCTTGGGCAACATCAGCGCCCGTGGCGGTAAAAATTCTGGCAATGGCGGCTTTGTCGAAGTATCCGGTAAGAACAATCTAGAATTTGCTGGGATTGTCGATACTACAGCAGCCGCTGGTGAGAAGGGAACGCTGCTACTCGACCCCAAAAATATTCTGATTCGCGCCAACGGCCTCGATCCAGTTGCCGGACAATTATTTACCTCAATCCCGGATGGCACAGCAACTATCAGCGGAGCCAACCTTTCGGCAGCAATTGATTTGAACGATGTCACCTTGCAGGCAAATAATGACATCACCATTAACGATAATATTACCGCCACAACACCAGGCAAAGGTCTAACCTTGCAAGCTGGGCGTTCAATTATTCTCAACTTCAATCGAGTTATTGACCTCAAGGGCGGCAACTTTATCGCCAAGATTAATGACGAAAATGCCAGCCCAGCCCAGCGAGACGTTGGAAATGCCCAGTTTTTTATGGAAACTGGCTCGAAAATTTTGACCAACGGCGGCAACGTTACCATTGCTCCTGGGACGTTCGGAGGCAGTGCCATCGGTTATGTGCCTATATTCGCATCAACCATCAATTCTGGTTCGGGTAACATTTCAATTACTGGTACCGCAAGCCCTGGTGGTAGCGACAACATCGGCATCTTTCTGGAAAAAGGCAGCGTACTTGAAGCGACAGGGGCGGGGAATATTACCCTAATAGGTACTGGCGGTGCTGGGATTGATGACAATCGAGGAATATGGCTTGATGAAGGCTCCAGCGTAAGTTCGGTTAATGGAAATATCAACCTAACTGGCACTGGTCAAGGAACTGGAGAAAGCAACCAGGGCATTTATATTCTCGACAACAGCGCGGTGCGTTCGACCGGGAGAGGGAATATTACACTCAGAGGCACAGGCTCCAATACCGGGATTAATAACAACAATGACGGCATTGCATTGATCGACGGTGGCTTCGTGGAAGCAACGGGAACCGGGAGTATTACCTTAATAGGCACTAGCGGTACTGGAGGAGACGATAATAACGGGATAAACGTTGCTAACACCAGTATCAGGTCGGTGGATGGCAATATTAGCTTGACAGGAATTGTCAATGGGACTGGAAGCAATAATATAGGTGTTTCTGTTTTCAACAACACCGCGGTGCGTTCAACTGGAAAAGGAAATATCACCATTACTGGACAAAGTACGGCGACTGGAGTTCAGGAAAATCAGGGTGTTAGAATTAGTACCTTTAGCCGGGTGGAATCAACCGGAACAGGGAATATTAGTTTGACGGGTACTGCTGCCAATGGTTTAGAAGGGATTGCCGTGAAGACCAACTCTTTTATTAACCAGCCTGGAACAGGTAGTAAAATCACGCTGACATCTGATGAAATCCAATTCGACGAGACGAGCCAAATCGGGGGCAAGGGCGTTGTCCAGTTACAGCCGCTTACTCCCGGTTTGGGGATAACTGTCGGTGATGTTACCGCCGATGCACGTTTAAATCTAGACACAGCTAAATTAAACAGGCTGCAAAACGGGTTTTCTCAAATTATTATTGGACGAGATAATGGTAGAGGCGCGATCGCTATCAATTCCCACAGCTTTAGCGATCCGGTAAAGATTCAATCACCAGTAGGAAATAGCACCATCACCTCAACAGGTGCGATCGCAGGTACAGGCGATGCTTCAATTACTCTACTTGCCAAGACTGTTAACGTTAACAGCACTATCGCATCCCCCGCAGGTATTACTCTCACCGCTGATGAAATTAATTTGCTTGGTGGAGCAAATTCTGTCAGCAGCAATAACGCGATCGCCCTACAACCATTAACACCAAGTCTAAACATCACCATCGGGGGAATCGGCAACGATGCCAGCTTAAATCTGAATAATATCGATTTAGCCGCCTTGAAAGATGGTAGCAGCATCAACATCGGACTGGCAGCTGGTACAGGCACCATCACCGTAGACAGCACTGCCACCTTTAACGGCTCGGTAAATGTTGTCGGAGGTTCCAACCTAGTTGCTGCCAACAGAAGCAACACCTGGAACATCACAGGCACCAATGCTGGCAACCTTAATTACCCCAACGGCTTCAGCTTCGCTAATATTGAGAACCTTACAGGCGGAAACCTCGACGACACCTTTAAGGTAAACAACGGTGGTTCCATCAGTGGCAACATCAACGGATTAAACGCCATCGACACCCTTGACTACTCCGCTTATAGTAATCCCGTCACCGTGAGATTGGGAACTGGAAACCAAGTCACCGCCACAGGCATTGGTGGCACTGTTATTAACATTGAAACCCTGATTGGCGGCGCTACTCCAAATAACAACTTGATTGGTGCCAACACCGTCAATAACTGGAATATCACAGACACCAACTCAGGCAATCTCGGTCGTGTCAACTTCCGTGGTTTCCAAAATCTCACAGGCGGCAGTAACACCGATAACTTCAACCTTGGTACTGGTGGCAGCGTTGTCAATATTAACGGTAATGCTGGCAACAACACCATTATTGGTGCCAATATCAACAACACCTGGAACATCACAGGTAACAACACCGGAAACCTCAATGGCGCCAACACTTACGCCAACATCCAAACCCTCACAGGCGGCAGCGAAACCGACACCTTTAAGATAAATAATGGTGGTTTCTTCAGCGGCAACATCAACGGATTAAACGGCAGCGATGCCCTTGACTACTCCGCTTATAGTAGTCCCGCCACCGTGACCCTGGGAACTGGAAACCAAGTCACTGCCACAGGCATTGGCGGCACTGTCTTCAACATTGAAACCCTAATTGGCGGCACTACAAGTAACAACACTGTAATTGGTGCCAATACCGCCAACAACTGGAATATCACAGACATCAACTCAGGCAATATCGGTAGTGTCAACTTCCGTGGCTTCCAAAATCTCAAAGGTGGCACTGATACCGACAACTTCACCCTCAGTCCTCAAGGCAGCGTTGTTACTATTGACGGCACGGCTGGCAACAACACCATTATTGGTGCCAATATCAACAACACCTGGAACATTACGGGTAACAACACCGGAAACCTCAATGGTGCCAACACTTACAGCAATATCCAAACTGTCATCGGCGGCAGCGAAGCCGACACCTTTAAGGTAAACAACGGTGTCAACATTGCTGGCATCATTGATGGCAGTGCAGGTAACGACACCATAGATTATTCCGCCAACACCAGTCCTGCCACTTTAACTCTGGCAAATCTAGTCAACATTGAAAATGCTATTGGTAGTGCTGCCAGCGACACAATTATCGCCACTAACACCGCCAACAACTGGAACATCACTGGCACCAACTCAGGCGATGTAAACGGCTTTAAATTCTCAGATTTTGAGAACCTCACAGGCGGCACTGACATCGACAACTTCACCCTCAGTCCTCAAGGCAGCGTTGTTACTATTGACGGCACGGCTGGCAATAACACCATTATTGGTGCCAATATCAACAACACCTGGAACATCACAGGTAACAGCACCGGAAGCCTCAATGGTGCCAACACTTACAGCAATATCCAAACTGTCATCGGCGGCAGCAATGTTGACACCTTTAAGGTAAACAACGGTGTCAACATTGCTGGCATCATTGATGGCAGTGCAGGCAACGACACCATAGATTATTCCGCCAACACCAGTCCTGCCACTTTAACTCTGGCAAATCTAGTCAACATCGAAAATGCTATTGGTAGTGCTGCCAGTGACACAATTATCGCCACTAACACCGCCAACAACTGGAACATCACTGCCACCAACTCAGGCGATGTGAACGGCTTCAAATTCTCAGATTTTGAGAACCTCACAGGTGGCACTGATACCGACAACTTCACCCTCGGCAATAGAGGCAATGTATCCAGCATCGACGGGAATGCTGGCAACAACACCATTATTGGTGCCAACAAAGTCAACACTTGGAATATTACGGGTAACAATGCCGGAAACGTTAATAGTGCCAACGCTTACACCAATATCCAAAACCTCACAGGTGGTAACAGCAATGACACTTTTAAATTCAACTCAGGCAGTTACATAAGTGGCAACATTGATGGCCTTAACAAAAAGGACACCCTCGACTACTCCGCCTACAGCAGTCCAGTAGAGGTGACTCTGGGGATTAATAATCAAATAACAGCCACAGGCGTTGGCGGCACCATCCTCAGTATTGAAAACCTGATTGGTGGAACTTCTGGCGATAACAACCTGATTGGTGCAAATACCGTCAATAGCTGGAATATCACTGATACTAATTCCGGCAATATCAGCGACATCACCTTCAGTGGCTTCCAAAAACTCACAGGCGGTAGCGATACCGACAACTTCATAGTTAGCGATCGCGCCAAGATTACTGGCACGATTATTGATGGCAGTGCAGGTAACGACACCATAGATTACTCCGCCAACACCAGTGCCGTCACTCTGACTTTAGAGAATTTAGTCAACGTCGAAAATGGCATCGGTAGCGCTGCTGACAACGACACCATTATCGCTACCAACACCGCCAACAACTGGAACATCACAGGCACCAACTCAGGCAATGCGAACGGCTTCAATTTCTCCAACTTTGAAAATGTCACAGGCGGCAATGACGCCGACACCTTCACTCTTAGCACTGATGGCAGTGTTGCCAAGCTCGATGGAGGTGGTGGCAACAATACCTTAGTTGGTGCCAACACCGTCAATAACTGGAACCTGGAAGGCCCTAACTCAGGCAATGTTAATGATGGTAATTCTTTCACCAACATCCAAAATCTCACAGGTGGCGCTGAATCTGACACCTTCAAGGTAAAAGAGGGCGCAACCATCGCCAACAACATCGACGGTAACGCTGGCACCGATACCCTAGATTACTCTACCCACAGCGCGAAAATCACGGTAGATATGGGCGCACGTAAAGCCACAGCCGTCGGCGGCACCATCAGCAACATTGAAGGCACAGTTGGCGGTACTAATACCGAGAACACTCTAGTCGCCACGGACACCAAAAACGTCTGGAACCTCACCAGCAACAACAGCGGCGAAGTTAACGGTGTCACCTTCTCCAACTTCCAAAACCTGACTGGTGGTAAGCTGACTGACACCTTCAAATTTAGCGATGCCGTACAAATCTCTGGCATCATTGATGGCGGTGCCGGGTTTGATGACCTTGACTACACCGCCTACACCACCCCAGTCACGGTAGATATACCAACAGGTACAGCGACAGGTACAGGCGGCATCAAAAACATCGATCCGCTGCCTACCTCAGACTTTTCCGCCGATTTACAAGGTGAAACACCACCTCCTGTATCGGTAGAAAATCAGCCGGATAACACTCCCGTATTGTGTATGGATGGAAGCCTAGAACAACAGATATCAGAAACTCAAAATCTGCCGCGTTGTCAGTAATAGCACCCCAACAGCCCTCGCCCCTAATTAAGGCAGGGCTGTTTCATCAACTTGGGCTGCTTCTCTCTTCCTTGTCTTTCCTCAGCGCAGGCTATGCCAACGTGTCCTTTGCGTCTAACGCTTCGCTTCGCCTTCGGCTGATGCGGTTCATTTTTGGGATCATCTTCGCCTACCCACTCAGGAATCCCAAGAATCAAACAACCCTACTATTAAGGCTATCAAGCCTTATCTAAAAACTATGGACTCAATAGGGCGGTAATAATCGGCGGAATCCATGCAAAATCACTACCAGCATAAAGAAGAGATTCCGCAAAAAAAGTATCATTACTGGCAGTGGCAATGCTTTCTGTCCAATACCCCTAGAAGACACATCAGCCAATCTTCTGCCAAGCTTCTCCATCCACTTTACACTTCTCGGCGATTCCCACAAACCATCGAGCCACTGTTGAGGAATGCCTGTTTTCCCTACACCTGCGCCGATGATCCCACCTAAAATTGCTGCTGTTGTGTCTGTATCGCCGCCACAACGGATGATTTCTCTAACCCCAACTTGATAATCTTTTGGATACTTAAACCAAGCATGAATCGCAACTGGAACTGTGTGATAAACATATCCGCTGACACCTGATTTTAGTCCCAACTGCTCTGCAAATGATTCCGTTGTTTGCTCTTGCGCTGCACTTTCCACAGCTTTTTTGATTAGTTCCAGAAATTCCTTCGCCTCTTCTCCTAAAACTTCTTGAAGAGTTTGATAATAACTCCGAGGATAAACACCCTCTTGGCAACTAGAGAGATAAGCTGCGATCGCAACAGCTAATGCCCCATATTCTGCTTTTGGATCGGTATGTGTAAGCCGGGTAGATGCCCTAACTAATTCGCGTAATTTTTGACTGTTATTTCCATAACAAACGCCAATAATTGCGCTTCTCATAGCAGGGCCATTTCCTGCGGAGAATACACCACTACGACTACTGGGAAATCCTAACCATAACTTTAAGATTGCTCTTAAAGTGGCGTATCCGATACCAGCTGGCAAACCAAGTAACCAAAAACGCGATCGCATCGCCAGCTGATTCGTAAATATCTCCGTATCCCCAGCTGAAACTATTATGGCTTGGGCGACCATGCAGGTATGCTCTGTGTCATCGGACACCATCCCCCTACCAAATAGAAATTTGTGTCCGTTGATTTCACGATAGATTCTGCGTTGCCTGCACTTTGACAAGCCTTCAAAAGGCAACCCGATGGCATCTCCAATCGCTGTTCCAAGTAAACAACCAATCGCAGAATCTGCTTTTTCCAAGGTTACTTCACTGCTCTAAGGTTAACTCATAAAAGAACCTAATTGTAAATTACAAAAAAAATTCAAACCCTTTGAAATTCCTCTTTAGCTTGCCGATATTTGGCTGCCTTCTTAGCTAACACCTCTTTAGTAATTTCATTGTCTTCGTAATCCTTTTTAGCTAATTTATAATCCAGCTTTTTAAACTGATAATCTTGTTGCTTTAGCGTACCCTCAACCGAGCTAAGCCAGTTAATAAACCCCAAATATTGAATTGACCAATCAGGATTTCCCGTCCCAGAAATTGCTTTATCTTCCAAAGCATTATTTAACACTCTGTTAGGGATAACGCGCATGGCATCCGAAGAAACCTTTTTATTAAGGGTATCTTTAACTGGTGCGTCAGAACTCACAGTTTTGAGCTGCAACTGAGTTACTTGAGTTGAAGTAGAACTGGGTTGCGCCTGCAAGGATTGTACAGGAGCAGCCCTCAGTATTCCAGCAACGGCGATGGAAATCATAAAACCACCAGCAGCGGCGGCAATTAAGGAAATATTATCTTTCATAACTCACAAAAGTTGTATTGTCAGAGTTCAGTGGTCAGGGGTCAGCGAACCGTTACGAATGACTGTTAGTGGCCAGTGGTTAGCAATCCGTTACGAATGACTAATGACCACTAAAATATTTGACTCTACTCAGGGGATTTTTGGTTCCAATTTTCTCTCCGCAATCGGGGATTGACAAACTCGCTCAACCCTTCTCCCAGTAGAGACAAGCCTACCACCATCAGCGTCATCGCCAAACCAGGGAACAAAGTTGTCCACCAAATGCCCGTAGGTAGAGCATCCAGAGCCTGACGTAGATCGTAGCCCCATTCTGGAACCTGATCGGCAAGTCCCAATCCGAGAAATCCCAAACTACCTAAAATCAAAATTGCATCAGCAGCATTCAGGGTGAATAACACTGGTACGCTCTGAATCACGTTGAGAAACAGGTAGCGAGAGAGAACCGTCCAGGTGTCTGCTCCCATTGCTTGTGCAGCTTCTATGAACAGTTCATTTTTCACGCTGGCGGTGTGGTTGCGGACAACGCGATAATATTGAGGAATGTAAGATATGCTGAGCGCGATCGCTGCATTGAAAACCCCCCGCCCCACTACAAATGCCAGCGTCACTGACAGTAGCAATCCCGGCAAAGTATAAATTGTATCCATGAAAAACAGCAGCACCCGATCTGGTCTGCCGCCCAAATAACCACTGACTAAGCCCAGTGGCACCCCAATGACAACACTTAAGAGGGTTGCCAAAATTACTACTTGCAACGCTGCTTGGCTACCAAACAGTGTGCGCGAAAAAACATCGTAGCCTTGGCGACTCGTACCAAACCAATGACGTAACGAGGGCGGTTCGTGAATTGGGTTAGCCAGAGACTCCAGTGGATTTTGCAGCCATCCCCAAGCCTGAAACGCGGGAGCAAAAATAGCTGTCACCACGAAAATCAGCGTAATAACCAGCCCCACCCACATCATCTGCATAGACAGACTGGGGCGACCAGATAAATGCAAAAATGGAAGTTTGGTAAGGGTCATAGGCTTCTGTTCAACTTGGCACATCAACGCCCTGAGGCTACACAAAAGAAGTTATACCAATTTGCCCTACAATGCTAACTATTTGCTCCCGCCAATAGAGCTAAAAAAGGAAAGAACAGAATTTGTTGTCTGACACTGGAAAAATGTTATTAGCCCGCGAAGGCGGGCTTTGTTTGTGTAGCCGCGACTTGAGTCGTCAGGCTACATATATTGTTCAATCATTTGACGAAACTGGCTCTTTTGCTTAACGCCCTTCATTTCGCCCACTAATTCCTTATTTTTGAAGAATTGCACCGTGGGCGTTCCGGTAACACCAGCATTCTCGGCAATTTCTCTATCTTCCGCGATGTCAATCTCGACAAAGTGAATTTTGCCATCGAACTCATCCACCACCTTATTTAAAATCGGCTTCAGAGTGTGACAAGGGCCGCAGTTGGGAGAAACGTATTTCACCATCAGCAGGCGATCGCTATCATGATACAACTTCCGCAGCGCATAGCCACCCTCATGCCGCGTCGCTTGCGAGTTAAACGCCTTCTCTGGATTCAGTTCAGCTACGTTATCCCCAGGCGCATCTCCTGGCGTATCCGCGTCTTCAGACGTGTGTATCTGCTGACGGTACTCCTGAATCAAACCATTAACAGAAAGCCACCGTTCCGCCAACATCGCCGCCATACAGCCAGTACCAGCAGCAGTAATCGCCTGACGAAACTCATGATCCTGAACATCGCCAGCAGCAAAAACGCCCTCAACGCTGGTTTCCACAGAACCTGGTTTCGTCACAACGTAACCAACCTCATCCAGTTCCAACTGTCCTTGGAATAGAGATGTGTTCGGCTTATGTCCAATCGCGTAGAATAAACCCTTAACAGGTAAAATGCTCTCTTCTCCAGTCTTAGTATTCTGGAGTTTGATACCCGTCATGCGATCGTTTTCACCGACAACATCCACAGGCTGACTATTCCAGTGAACCGTAATTTTGGGGTTATTCAAAACCCGATCCTGCATCGCCTTACTTGCCCGCATCTTCTCTGTGCGTACTAACATATGAACGCGAGATCCATACTTAGTCAAGTAAACCGATTCTTCCGCCGCCGAGTCGCCACCCCCAATCACAGCCAGTTCCGCACCGTGGAAAATCGGTGTCGCACCATCACAGATAGCACAAGCCGAAATTCCCCGACTCCAAAATTCATGCTCGCTAGGCAATCCCAAGCGTTTCGCCGTCGCCCCAGTAGCAATTACAATACTATGAGTTCTAACTTCCCGTTCCTCAGAACGCACAGTAAAAGGACGTTGACTCAAATCCACCGCGATCGCATCCTCAGTGTATAACTCAGCCCCCCAACGCTCAGCCTGAGCCTTCATCCGATCCATCAACTCCGGCCCAGTAATCCCCTGCGGAAACCCCGGAAAGTTCTCCACCTCCGTCGTTGTCATCAACTGTCCCCCAGGTAGCCCCCCAGCTTGAAAGCCTTCAAACACAACGGGTTTCAGATTCGCCCGCGCCGCATAGATAGCAGCAGTATACCCCGCAGGGCCAGAGCCGATAATCACTAAGTTCTCTACTGTTGTGTTGGTCATGGCAATTATACAAACTCATAACGACTACGTTTTATTTTATTATAACTAGGTGAACAGGCGATCGCCAGAAACTTTCCCCGGAGAGTATATTTTTGTCCTACGAAAGGGAACAATTGAAGGGCAGTGCTGGCATAAACTAGATTTTGGCCCAGTTCCCAGACTGACAAAAACTCAGCATCAGGAGACATTCATAATGAACGACCAGGCATCGGAGTTATTAGAAAAAATTCGTCAGCAATTTGACTTTGGCCCCTATCCCAGAATTGCGGTAGACAAATCTCCTAAAGATGACGCTAACTTGCTCTTTATTCATAATTTAGTAACACCTTACTATTTAAGAAACCAAAAAATTATAGATACTGAAGGAAAATTAATTTTAGATGCAGGTTGTGGCACTGGCTATAAATCCCTAACTTTAGCAGAAGCAAATCCAGGCGCAAAAATAGTTGGTATTGATATATCAGAAGAGTCAGTAAAGCTAGCACGCCAACGCCTAAAACATCATGGAATAGAAAATGCGGAGTTTCACGTTCTCTCCATTTATGACTTACCAAACCTAGGGCTTGAATTTGATTACATCAATTGCGATGAACTTCTTTATTTATTTCCCGATATATCTGTAGGCTTAGCAGCTATGAAGTCTGTCCTAAAGCCAAAGGGAATCATTCGCAGCAATCTGCACAGTTTACTACAAAGATTGAACCTGTTTCGTGCTCAAGAACTTTTCAAAATGATGGGTCTAATGGATAGTAACCCAGAGGACATGGAGATCGAAATTGCATTAGAAACCATGAAGGCTTTAAAGGACGGTGTTTATCTTAAAGCTCAGATTTGGAATTCTAACTATGAAGGACAAGATGGGAAAGAGACAGTTTTGATGAACTATCTATTCCAAGGTGATAAAGGTTACACTGTACCCGATTTGTTCACGGCATTGAGGGCGAGCGATTTAGAATTTATCAACATGGTGTATTGGCGGTATTGGGACTTAATAGATTTATTCAAAGACCCAGATAACTTGCCTGCCTTTTGGGGTATGAGTTTACCAGAACTTTCTATGGAAGAACGGTTACATCTGTATGAACTCCTACACCCAGTTCATCGGTTGTTAGACTTCTGGTGCGCTCATCCTGGTGAGGCAGACTCCTTCACACCAGTTGCTCGGTGGGAGTTATCTGACTGGCAAGCAGCGAAAGTACATCTACATCCTCAGCTAAGAACCCCTCAGGTAAAAGAAGAGCTGCTCAAGTGCCTAGCTGAACAAAAACCCTATGAAATTAGCCGTCATGTCAGCGTCCCAGTTCTGACTCCGGTGCAGATAGAAAGCAGTGTGGCAACTTGCCTGCTACCCCTGTGGGAAGGGTCAAAGCCTTTCATGTCCTTAGTGGAACGCTGGTTCAAGGTTAGACCGCTAAACCCTGTAACCTTGGAACCCGTGACAGAAATGGAAGCTTTAGACCAAGTAAAACAACTTTTAAGCAAGCTAGAAGTATTTCTATATGTGCTTTTAGAGCGCTCGGCTTGAAACCTCTGCATGGCTGAAAAAATTTTTTTGGCAAAGATGATATGAAATTGAGCGGAAGTGGGTAAGTTAACTCCAGCAGATACAAGTCAAGCATTCCCCACCTCAAGGAGACATTTACTCATGAAGACCGAACTGAAAGCCAAGTTCCTGCAACACCTGAACCAGAAAAAGCAGGAGGAAGGTTTTACCCTAATTGAACTATTGGTTGTTATCATTATCATCGGTATTCTGGCTGCTATTGCTCTGCCTTCCTTCCTCAACCAGGCAAACAAAGCGCGGGAATCTGAAGCCAAGTCAATTGTAGGTTCAATGAACCGAGCTCAACAAGCCTTTTATTTGGAAAATCAAGATTTTGTAGGACAAGCCGACTTCACTCGCTTAGGTCTTGGCATTGCCAAAACAACTAGCAATTACAGCTATGTTATTGACGGTGGCGCTGCTACTAATGATACTGCTGTGACGAACCAAGCCCAGCCAGTGAAAGGCAACCAAGCTCCGGTAAGAGCTTATATTGGTGGTGTGGCTGTTGGAACGCAAGGTGTTGGTGGTGAAGCAACCACTTTGGCATCACTGTGTCAAGCTGTCGATCCTCCTATCAAATCCGGTGCTGCTGTAAATGGTGCCCAAAAACCAGGATTTAGTGCCAATGCTGTACCAGACTGCAAAGCTGGCACAACTGGTGGTAAATATGACGCGATCAAGTAGGAAAAAGTCTCGGCTAGCTGAGGTAATTTTGCTAGAGTAGTGTTAAAAACTTTACCAAAGTGGGTAGAAGCATCTACTCACTTTCTTCCATTGAATTAGAAAAACATCTTGCATTAGCAGTATTTGGCCGGTAAGGCAGATTTTATTAAGAAAGGGAACGGTCTATGAATGCTGATGGTGCTTTTATGGATTTAATTAATTGGGAAACCCAAGCCTATCAATATCTCATTCAAGGAGACTATAGCAAAGCTGCAAATTTATACGAACAGGCAATTGAAGCTCAACCTTGTGTTAAATCCAACTACTGGTATTTAGGATTACTGTTGCTACTACAGGCGCAAGAGGTAGAAGCACAGACAACTTGGTGGTTAGGAATGGCAGACGGGGAACCGGAAGAAATCGAACAGTGGACAACCGAAATAGGACAGATTTTGCGAACAGAAGCCGAGCGGCGCGAGTTACTAGGTGACTATAACGTTGCTTGGGTAATTCGTCAATATCTGCGGGAAATCAGCCTTGATGCTATTAATAAAGATGCTATTAATAATTTGTTAATGATTATTGATTTAGCAATTAAGTTGGAGAAGTTTACTGGAGAAGAGATAACTCAACTAGAAATCATTCAAATTCTTCAGTCAGAGCAAGAGGTAGCACTTAATCAAGACTTACTGCTACAGGTAATAAAAAATATTTTAAACACTACGCCTCTAGAGCCATCGGTGCCAGAATTTGTTGAAGCTTGCCTACCTTATGTTACCAATGCTGAAACTTTCATCGATTTATTGATGGCTTTTGCGCGTAACCTAGGATATTTTGAAGGGCATCTAGACCTAGCAATACGCTTTGCGGAACTATCCCTATGTCTAGATGCTAATAATATAGAAACGCTACGACATCTAGCCTGTTTTTATCAAAATTCTCGGAAATACGAACAGGGTATAGAAACTGCAAAACAATGCTATCTTTTAGCACAGAAGCTGACGGATAAAATTTCTGCTAATCACATGGTTATACGAGGATTGATGAGTGCCGGTGGTTATTGGGAAAAAGCACTTTCTGCGTTCCAACACCAGCTATCATTGTTGTCATCATTGAGTGAGAAAGAGTACATTGTTATTGATCGCAACTCTACCCTTCGGCTATTTACAGCCACCTTTTTTCAACCTTATTTTAGAGATAGTTTAAAAAGCAATCGATTAATTCAAAACCGAGTAGCTCACATCTGTCAATCTGTCATTCAAATTTATGCTAAGGAACAAGTAGAAAGATATAGTAAAAGACCACTTCCCAAACAGAAAGGAGGGGCTTCTAGAGAAGTCCTCAAAATTGGCTATATATCTTCTTGCCTAAGAACACATTCTGTTGGCTGGCTGGCTAGATGGTTGTTTAAGTATCACGCTCACAGCAAGTTTCAAGTCCATGCCTATTTTGTAAGCTACCCTTCTCAAACATGCGACATACTCCAAGAATGGTATGCCGAACAAGCGGATATAGCGCATAAAATGTCAGGTTATAGCTATGATATTGCTGAACAGATTTATCAGGATGAAATTGATATTTTAATTGATATTGATAGCATCACTTTAGATACTACGTGTGAGGTGATGGCGCTAAAACCTGCCCCTGTTCAAGTTACCTGGTTGGGTTGGGATGCTTCAGGGATACCTGCGATTGATTACTTTATTGCCGATCCCTATGTTCTACCAGAATCAGCGGAGGATTACTACACAGAAAAAATCTGGCGCTTGCCCCAAACGTATGTAGCAGTAGATGGTTTTGAAGTGGGCGTACCAACTTTACGTCGAGATAATCTGGATATTCCTAGTGATGCAGTGGTGTATCTCACTGCCCAGAAGGGATACAAGCGGCATCCTCATACCACGCGGCTGCAAATGAAGATTATTAAAGAAGTGCCGAATAGTTACTTCTTAATTAAAGGTTTAGCTAATCAAGAATCAATAAAAAATTTTGTAACTCAGATTGCACAAGAGGAAGGTATGGATTGTTCACGCCTGCGATTCCTTGAGGAGGTTTCATCAGAAGCAGTTCACCGTGCCAACTTGGGTATTGCTGATGTGGTACTGGATACTTATCCTTACAACGGTGCCACTACTACTCTAGAAACCCTCTGGATGTGCATTCCCTTAGTAACGCGAGTTGGAGAGCAATTCTCTGCTCGTAACAGCTACGGCATGATGATGAATGCAGGTGTGACAGAAGGTATCGCCTGGACTGATGAAGAATATGTCGAGTGGGGCGTTCGCTTAGGGAAAGATGCAGCCCTGCGGCAAAAAATTTCCTGGCAATTGCGGCAATCAAGACAAACGGCTCCTCTTTGGAACGCTAAACAGTTTACGAAGGAGATGGAAAAAGCTTACCAACAAATGTGGACAAATTATCTTGAAAACAATTGCTAACAGTTGGTTTTCAGTGATACTTCTGTTTCATAGGAATATCTTCAAGCAAAAGTTGATTGTTCAAATGTTGTTTTGATGCTATAAATACAGACCGGGTGAAAGCTCTGGTCGATGGAGGAGAAGTCCAATCTATAGGAAACTCTTCATGGTTTGGTTGAGTAACTGGCATATAAACAAAATCAAAATATCGCTTAAGCTGGTTATACACCCACTTTCTGGTAGGTCTGCAACCCTGACCTGATACTGCCTGTGATGGACTTTCTGCCATCTCTGTACAAGGATTGATAGATTCTTCATCACCAAATGAGACGCAGGTTTCCAGTAAAAGCATTTTTCGGCAACAACGAGACATAAACTCTATAGCCTCAGTTGGGTTTTGTAGATGGTATAGCAACCCATAGCAGTAAACTATGTCGAACAATTCATTAAATGAAGGATCTGGATTGTCTAAATCCAAATGCCTTACCTGTATATTAGGGTATCGGGAGCTAAGTATTTCTAGATTCTCTTGTCTTGCTTCGGTGCTAACGACTTGACATCCACGATCTAAAAAGAAGCTTGTATGATCGCCAATACCAGCCCTTACTTCTAATACGCTAGTACCAGCTATATCCAAGCCTAAACTAGCTAGATGTTCTAATCTTCTCTGATTGTGTCGCTGATAGTGATCGGAATGAAACACGCCGACTGGAGAAATAGACTTCTGTGGTTGAGAAATTGCATTTACTTGTAATGAATCTAGGTCGTAACTACTAACGTAATCCCGGATACTAGCAACAATAGGTAGGGAAGCTAATCCTTGTTGTACTAGATCGGGAAATTGAACTAGACTTTCAACGATGTTATCAGCAAAGTTATACTTTTTGTCATTACCATATTGCAGGGTCAAATGCTCTAATAACTCCAGAGCATAATCTGGAAAATTCATTATGTCGGCAATGCAAGCTAACTTCAGAACTTGCTCTGGTGTCTTTAATGGAGTACTGATATCCTCCCGAATTAAATCGCGGAAGTAAAAACCATCTGCCCAGAGTAATTGTCCAGCACGAACTGTTGACTGAATTGGCGAGCGCGCACGAACACGGTATGAAGTAGCTAAGTCAAATAATGTAAAGCCTTTGTCGCGGAGATAGGTATCTACATCTGCAAACAAAGGCTGTTTAGCGTATAAATGAGAAAATTCAGCTTCAATTTGAATAGCCAGAATACTACGTTTTAATATCTCAGAAGCTCCTTCTAAAACTTGCAGATCCGCACCCTGAACATCAACCTGGAGAAAATCAATTTCATTTATGCCTTCCGCTTGACAAAACGCATCTAAAGTTGTTGTTTCAATTTCAACAGTAAAATCTAAATTTACTAACTCTGGAAGCCCACCAAACCGAGCCAAGTAAGGTTCATTCGGTGGATATAACGAACTACACATAGGATGTTTTGTTACATACAGTGTAGACTCTCCTACAGAATTTCCCAGTGCTAAGGGAATGTGTTTTTCTGTCCAATTTATTTGTCTAGCTTCGAGTTCAGCATTGGCTTCATCACAAGCATCTGCATCTGCATCAAATCCGAATATAGTGAGCCGAGGTGCAAAGATATTCCAGCCAAGGCTGGTGTAGTCATCGTGGCTTCCTAATTTACGAGAACCCACATTACATATAGTTATGTGGATCTGATCCAAGTGACCACTTTTCTTTAAGCTGGAAAGAAAAACTGACATTTTATACTCCTGGCTTTTGATGTTTTAAGAATTAATTGACAGCTGAGCTTTTATAATTGTTGGGTATGTAAAGCAATTATATTCAATCTACCTTGCAAATCTTCAGCAGAATTCACCGGAATAAGTTGCTGTAAGTAAGGCTGATATCGAAACAGTTGATAGCCTCTAAATGTCAGAAATTCAGCAACAGCTAGATTACTGCCTTTATTACCTGCAATATTTTCGTAAAGGATAGCAGGGGCAAATTCATTTAAGATTCTGCTACTGCCCTCTAAAACTTGCATCTCATGCCCTTCGGCATCAATTTTTAAGAAATTAACCTGATTAACATTTTCTCGCTCAATTAGACTGTCAAGAGAAAAGCAGTCAACTTCCTCAAAAGCATCAGGCTGGGTTGATCCTTCTGCATCAATAGCAACTAATTCGTTGAGTTCACTAGCTGCTTGTAAGGAAAGTCGGGCTGTACCATTGCGATCGCTTGCTGCTCCTGCACATACTTTAACCCAGCTTAACTCATTAATTTTACAGGTTTCTTGTAAACAACGAACGCAACCTGAAAAAGGTTCAACGGCTAGTACGCAACCTTCCGATCCCACTTTTAGAGCAGCACTGAAAGTGTAAACTCCTACATTCGCTCCCACATCGATAACCGTCATACCGGGTTTTATCCAGTTTCGCCAAAACTCCATTTCTTGCTCAAACCAGTCTCCTTCAGCAATGAGTACGCTGGTTACAATACTGCGTAAACTTGGTTCAACTGCTAGTATTATGTTATTTTCAAAAGGCACATAAGTTAATAAGCTATCTGCCTCTAATTTAGTCCATTGCAACTCTGGAGAAGCGGGATTTTGACGGCTGAGATCGCGCCCAATACCCAGCCAAAAACTTGCAATCTCTATCTCACCCATATTTCGATAAGCTAAATATAGAGCTTGCACGATATTTGCCGAATCTGGTGCTATTTCTCTAGCGCGCTGCAAATGTAAAATTCCTTCCCATTGATTGTTCATCAAGCTAGATATCCCTAGCTTTAAATTAAGGGAAGTGGAATTGGACGACAGATGAGCAGCTAAATGTAGAAATCGAAGTCCTGTGACGTTGTAAAAAACGAGACTTGAACGACACATAACTTCACTTAACAATATCAGCAATTGCTTGTAGCCATCCTCAGTTTGCAGAATTTGAGCAAGTTTGCCATAATGACTATCTATTAAGCTTGTTGAAGTAGGAGGCAGATATACTATACCTAGGGCAATTAGTTTATCATTGATATAAGCAGGATGGAGGTTGGTGATAAAGGTAGAAAATGCTATTTGCATTGCTAGGTCAATCTCTCCAATTATGGCGAGAACTAGAGCAAGATGAGCAGCACAGAGTGGATTACCTAACTCGACTCCGGTATTTAATGCCTGTAGTGCCATTTCAACATAAAGCGCCCGAAAAGATGAATCCTCGGACTGTTCTGCCTCAATCAGTGCCACTACTGCAAAGTTGTTCAAATCAAGGGCAGATGTAGGGTTATCCCAAGAAGTAGCTTCAAGAATTGTGGTTACACGAGACGAAGCATCTGAATCAAGAGCAACCCCAGCCTTTTCAAGATATTTCCAATAGGAATCAGCAGAAGCAAAATTAGTTTCCATAATCCAGAGAGTAAATTACGATACGATAAAAGACACACTTTTATAAGTTTTATCAAATAATACTATATTCACAACGATGTTTACAAGCGATCATTCATCGCCTAATTTTTATAAAAGTATAGGTTTAGCTACAAATGATATAGACTCAAAGATTGGAATAACAGTTACACTGTTGGCTGTTTGTAAGCATAGGACGATGTAAATGCTCTATAAACTTCGACCCAATTCAAGTCAATGCATAAGTGCGTCCATAGTCACTATTGGGTGCACGCTGGCAATTGGATTACTTCAAGTACCTCAATTGCAACAGCTCAGTATAGCAAAAACTGCTTCACCAGCAGCATTTAAAAAAGAATTACAAACAGAAAGATTACGTCTCAATCTGCTACAAAAAACTCCTTCTTTTGGTTTTGATAATATTGTGGCAGACTGGGTAATGCTTGGCTTTCTGTCTTATTTTGGTGATGATTCAGCACGAGGACAGACGGGGTATAGCCTCAGCCCAGAATATTTTGAAATAATTCTGGATAGAGATCCGCGTTTTTTAACATCGTATCTGTTTCTTTCTAACAGTATTTCTATGTATGCAGCGATGCCAGAAAAATCTGTTGCTTTGATGGAGAAAGGATTAAAGTCACTTTCTCCATCAGCCCCACCAAAGTCTTATTATGTCTGGCGTTATAAAGGGACTGATGAATTATTATTTTTAGGGGATGCCCAAGCTGCTAGGAAATCATTTGAAAAGGCAGCGGAGTGGGCGAGTGTTTATGCTGATCCAGACAGCCAGAATGTAGCGGCTATTTCTCGCCAGACTGCCCAATTTTTAGCCCGCAATCCTAACAGCAGGTATGCTCAAGTGGGTGCTTGGTCAATGGTTTTACAGAATGCGGTTGACGATCGCACGCGCAAGATTGCCATTAGTCGCATTGAGGCGCTGGGTGGCAAGATGGTGGTTACGCCGGAAGGAGAGGTGCGGGTTCAGCTACCGGAAAAAGATTAAGGGGATACGGCGCTTCAAAAATAAAACTGCCCTACAGCAAAACCACTGTAGAGCAAGAGGACAGTTAAACGCTTTCTTTAGTTTCCGGAAATTTCGCACCCAGCGACTTATCCTTTGTGACGGTATTTACAGTGTCCATTGTCGGCTGAATAGAGTCCGCGTGTTTGTTTGCTAAATCAGCTGGTTTAACAATACCCCTAGACTAAACCCGGTCATCGATACAATGGCGATAATCCAAAACGATTGCGTTCCACTGAAGCCAGCAGTCTGGAGGTCTAGTCTGGTTAATGCTCCTGCTGAGAGTAGAACAAGAATATGAGCAAAAAAACTAAACCATGTCATGATGAAAACTCCGGCTAAAGCACTTGCAATCACGCAGAGGAAAGCTCTGGTGTCGGAGTTCATCCACTGGGAGAAAAAGGCTCTCAGGAGTGTTAGCGGAGCGGTTAAAAGCAAAGCAATGAGTATGACTAAAGCTGTTTCAATCAGCCAAAAATTCCAAGAGAATTTAGAGGAAAACAACCAGCCGAATACGCTATATGTAACCAGAAGCAGTGCCAGAGTTGCCCAAGGCAATTTCTTCAGGAAAGACATTCATTAGTGGCGCTCATTTTAGCGACGGATTTGTTTAACACGATCATTACACTGAAATGGTAAACTTTCGGCATTTTTTTCAGAATTTTTATAGGCTGGCGAGGACGCCTTGTGAGTTATTTTCTTCTGTGATTAGGATCACAGGAAAGGATGATCGATATCGTCTTCAACAAGTTCCTGAATGGGCATACTAAGAGACGACTGAACTCTAGCCGAGTCATCAATAGGGAACACACGACCAGCCGACAGGTTCTGTAGAGGGACTGTCGGTTTTTTGTTTGTAATTTTAGCAATCCAGATTAGCAATCGAGGCGATAGGGAATTCTGGGAATGGGCAACTTTTTATCGCCTATCACCAGAATTACCTATCGCCTCCCTACTACGCTTGTCGCCTACTTGGGCTAAGGGCTAAAAACGCTAGAATTAAGACATGGCTTGAATGATGTAATCAAAGTAGGGAGCAGCAGCGATCGCATCTTCCTCTCCCAATAAGTCAAGAGATGCTTTTTTCAAGCAACGGATTGACTCAACCATGCCTGGAACAGGCACGCCGAGGGAGTTATACATTTCCCGCACACCAATCAAACCAATTTTTTCAATCGGTTCTTTATCACCCGCAAGAACTCCGTAGGTGATTAGACGCAAGTACCAGCCATAATCGCGCAGGCATAGCGCCCGTTGGCGCTCCCCGTAAGCATTACCGCCAGGGGCGATAAAGTCAGGGCGTTTCTGCCAGAGTTGCTTGCTGGCTTCTTGAACAATTTTTTTCTCATTTTCGGCTAGCGTGGCAGCAATCCGCGTCCGCTGTAGCCCAGTTTCCAAAAATTCTTTGATGCTCTTGAGTTCGCCGCTGCTGGGATAACGCAGTTCGTCGTCGGCTTTAAGAATAACTTGGCTTATTACACTCATGGTATTGGGATATATCGGGATATCATTCGTTAGTTTAACGACTTGGTGGGACACAAATAAAGGGAAGGAAATACTATGTCACTAACAAAAGTGCTAGATACTGGTGCCAACGGGGCTAATGAAGCTCAGTGGAAACAAGGTGAATTGGTAGAAGCAGTCATTAGCGATCTCACTGATAGCGGTGAAGGAGTGGGACGAATCGGCGACAGAGTGGTATTTGTAGCAGATACTGTTCCCGGCGATCGCGTCCTGGTTCGATTAGTACGAGTCAAACCCCAATACGCTCATGGTAAGCTGCACGAGATACTAGAAGCGTCCGCTTCGCGCATCCGCCCTGGCTGTATCGTCGCCGATAAGTGCGGCGGTTGTCAGTGGCAACATATTAACTATGAGTTTCAGCTTGAAGCCAAGCGCAATCAAGTAGTTCAAGCCCTACAACGCATCGGCGGATTCAACCAGCCACCAGTCGATCCCCTCTTGGCAGCTGAATCTCCTTTGGGTTATCGCAACAAAGCCACCTATCCCCTCAAAAGGTCATCCACAGGTCAAGTACAAACAGGATACTACCAAAAAGGCAGCCACCACCTGATTAACCTGAATCAGTGTCCAGTGCAAGATCCCCGCTTAAATCCCCTGCTTGCTGAAGTCAAGCAAGACATCCAAAAACGGGGTTGGGGAATTTACGACGAAAAACTGCACCGGGGGAAAGTGCGTCACCTATCCCTGCGGATTGGACGACGCACTGGTGAAATATTGCTGACTTTGGTAGTAAAAGACTGGAACTTGGTGGATATTGAGGCTCAAGCGCAAGAATGGCTAACTCGCTATCCGCAGTTAGTGGGTGTCTCGCTGAATCTCAACCCAGACCGCACAAATGCCATTTTTGGGACAGAAACTCGTTCTATTGCTGGTCAGTCTTACTTGTGCGAGGAATTCGCTGGCTTACAGTTCCAGGTGCGCCCGGATACATTTTTCCAGGTGTATACAGAGCAAGCTGAAAAATTGTTGCAGGTCATTATAGACCAGTTGAATCTGCAAGGCAACGAGGTGCTAGTTGATGCCTACTGCGGCATTGGCACCTTAACTCTACCCTTGGCGCAGCGGGTGCGGCAAGCAATTGGCTTGGAGGTGCAGCCAGAAGCAGTTGAACAAGCTACTCTGAATGCTCAGTTGAATAATATTACCAATGCGACGTTTCAGGCGGGAGCGGTGGAGACATTACTACCACAGCTAGATGTCACGCCGGATATTGTGTTAATTGATCCCCCGCGCCAGGGATGCGATCGCGCTGTACTCGAAACCCTCCTCAAAACTAAGCCCCGCCAGATTGTCTACGTCAGTTGTAAACCTGCTACCCTAGCCCGCGACCTCAAATTATTGTCTCAAGGAAATAGCGACTATCAATTAACCCGCGTACAACCCGCTGACTTCTTCCCGCAAACGTCTCACGTCGAGTGCGCCGCCTTCTTGGTACTAAGCGATCCCACCTAACCGAGCTTTTTATTCACCTTAAAGGTAGCTTTTTCCGCAGATTTTGTTACAATAAAGGAGGTGGTTTTCCCTACTACTTATGGGCTAGAAACCACACCTCTAGAGGTCATAAGGCAAGCGAATTAGTCGCTTTTTGTTGGCAAACTTGCCAAAACCAGCAGCGAACCAACAAAAATGCAATTAATCTCATGTTAATAAAAATGAGATTACCACGCTTTGCATAGGAAATTCAAAGCTTGTGGCGTAGGTGTATAAAGCCTGGACATCATCTCGAAGATACCTATGATGCTGTTTCTTCCCTTACGAAAAGATGAGTCCAAAACTACAAGCCTCAAAACTTACAAGTTTCAAAGGTGTATAGTGCTAACGCGCATACCCGTCAGGATCGGACTGTTAATTCTATTGAATGAAAGTCTAGAGGTTTTTTTGAGTGATTGCTATCTCACAGCGTCCGATGGGACGAACTTCGGGCATGATTAGCTTCGCTTCTACCCTCTATCTTTGCCCCGTTCTGGATCTGCTGCTAGCAGAGATTCCCGAAAGGTGGCAAGCGGAAGTTAGACTAGGGCTGCAAGAAGCGCTAGTCAATGCGGCGAAACACGGGAATAAGCTAGATCCTAGTAAAACGGTTTCGGTACGCTTTTCGGTGGTAGAAGGTCAGTATTGGTGGGTAATCTCAGACGAAGGAGTGGGCTTTTCTCCTCCCTGTGACTGCCGTTGCGATCCCGAAGAATTCCTCCCTCACGACGAGTCTGAAAGCGGTAGAGGGATGTGTATCCTCCACCAAATCTTCGATCAAGTTCACTGGAACAATCAGGGAACGGAACTGAGACTCTGCAAGCAAGTCAAAAATCGCTTCCGCAACCCTCTGATTTGGTAAAAAAGGCAAAAGTAAAAAACAAAAAAATAAGTTTAATAACTAATTTAACTTTTTTGTTTAACTTTTCTTTTTTATCTTTACTTTTGCCTTCCTTTAGCGACCATGTGTTGGACAAGGCGGTGCTGAGATAGATTTGTCTAGCCATCCGGAAGCCTGCTGAAACCGAACCAAGGCTTCTTCTGGCTGATCTTTCAGGAGAAATACCAGTGCGGCGGCGGCTTGTTCGCCAGCGCGAACTTTGCGGTTAGACTTGAGACGATGCCAATCATTGGGAGTAATGGCAAGACGTTCTGCTAGGGCTTGAGCTAGTTCTAAGGTAGTAAATTCGTTCAAAATGGCGGTTTTAGAAAGCTGGCTGGGTTGAGACATACTGTAAAGTTGGTAATTGGTAATGGGTAATTGGGAAAAGTTAGGAGCCTGGAGTCAAGAGTTGTTAATTTAAAACTCATAACTCAAAACGCGATATATCCCGTCTCCACAAAACCCTTGAAGGTATCGTATTTATCCCTACTGTAGTGTATGCCGCCCGAAGCGCCCCTGCCATCGTCCAGCGATGAAGTAGATTTAAGCCAAGAAATCGCAGAAGTTGAGCAAAATCTTGCCCTCCTCAAAGAACGTTATGCTCAAGTGCAGCAAGACACGCAGCGTCAGGGTGAACTTCAGCAGCGTTTAAACTCTGTGCAGAAAGAATTACGTCGCAACCGATCCCAGGAAGTGCAAGCCGAGTTACAGCGCCTCAAACAAGAACTCGAAACCATAGAATTTAACCTAGAAAGCCGTCTATTTTCTTGGGACGCTTTTAAAGAACCTTTTTGGCAAGCTGTCCGCTTTGCAGGACTGGGCATTGTTGTAGGCTGGATACTAAAGTCCTGTGCTGGATAGATTGGTTTTGGGCGAGGTAGAAATATGGTGAAGCGGATTGTAGATATTTTACGAAATGGTCAACCTGAAGAATCTGTCACAGTTCAGGGCTGGGTACGCACGAAACGGGAATCGAAGGAATTTGCCTTTCTGGAAGTCAATGATGGCTCATCAATGGCTAACCTGCAAGTTGTACTCAATCAGGATCTGCCAAACTACGCCGAGGTAATTAAGCAGCTAAATACGGGTGCATCCGTAGAAATTGCTGGGGTGCTAGTACCTTCTCTGGGGAAAGGACAGCGGATTGAGTTAAAGGCCCAAACGGTGAAAGTCTACGGGGAGGCTGATCCCGAAAGTTATCCCCTGCAAAAGAAACGCCACTCGTTTGAGTTTTTGCGGACAATTGGACACTTGCGATCGCGTACTAATTCCTTTGGCGCAGTTTTCCGCGTCCGCAACGCCTGCTCTTACGCCATCCACCAATTTTTTCAAGAGCGGGGATTCCTCTGGATTCACACTCCCATCATCAGCGCTAGCGACTGTGAAGGCGCGGGAGAGATGTTTACCGTCACCAGCCTCAACCTGAAGAATGTCCCCCGCACAGAGGCTCAAGAGGTCGATTACAGCCAAGATTTCTTCGGTCGTCCCGCTTACCTCACCGTCAGCGGACAACTGGAAGCCGAAGTTATGGCGATGGCTTTTAGCAATGTATACACTTTTGGCCCCACTTTCCGGGCAGAAAACTCTAACACTTCTCGCCACTTGGCAGAATTTTGGATGGTGGAGCCTGAGATGGCTTTTTGCGACTTGGAAGGCGATATGGATTTAGCCGAAGCCTTCCTGAAGCACATTTTCAAGTATGTGATGGAAACTTGCCCAGAAGACATGGAGTTTTTCAATCAGCGAATTGATAACTCCGTTCTCGCCACCGCTGAAAATATTATCAATAACCAGTTTGAGCGCCTGACTTATACGGATGCGATCGCGCTCCTTGAAAAAACTGATAAAACCTTTGAGTATCCCGTCAAATGGGGCTTGGATTTGCAGTCAGAACACGAACGTTATCTGGCAGAAGAAGTATTCAAGAAACCCGTCATCCTCACCGATTACCCAACAGAAATAAAAGCCTTTTATATGCGCCTAAACGACGACGAAAAAACCGTTCGGGCGATGGATATCCTCGCTCCAAAAATAGGCGAAATTATTGGTGGTTCGCAGCGAGAAGAACGTTTGGAAGTTTTACAGCGCCGAATAGAAGCTCAAGGTTTAAATCCGGCTGATTATTGGTGGTATCTCGACTTACGCCGATACGGAACTGTACCTCATGCTGGCTTTGGTTTAGGCTTTGAAAGATTGGTGCAATTTATGACCGGAATGGGCAATATCCGAGATGTAATTCCTTTCCCACGTGCGCCTTTGACTGTGGATTTTTAAGCAGTAGCTGCAATAATTCTTATTGCCGAAAACGTAACTACTCTCAGGTAGAGGATAAATTTAACCTCACGCAAGCAGACAGCGACGAATTTTTCTCTGAATAGTTTGAGGGTTTGCCTGAAATTACCGACCAGGAAACAGAAACCTTGGATAGGGGAAAAAAAGATACTACTACCACAGGAAAGGAGGGCCTTTAGCGGAAGGAGCCGTTAATTTAATGGTTTTGTCTCCGCTACTGGAACTCGGTGGTTTTTACGATTATCCCTTTACAAGAAGTGCGGAACCAACGGTACAAATCTCCGTTGAAGACAAAGAGGAAATCTATCGGGGACGTATTGATGTTTTAGTGCTACAAGAGCAATTATGGGTTTTGGTAGTTGAGTCGAAGCGTACAAACTTCGCGTTCTCTTAGGCAATACCGCAGGCTCTAACCTATATGATGGCTAGTCCCAATTCTGACAGACCAACTTTTGGAATGGTGACTAATGGCGAAACTTTCATGTTCATAAAGTTGGTTAAACAAGGCAAACCGCAGTATGCTTTGTCAGATGATTTCTCCCTCTACCGTTGTCGCAATCAATTGTATGATGTAGTGCGGGTGTTAAGACGAAGTGGGAGAGCGATCGCGCATTCCTGATTCGCTTGGTTTTAGGCTCAAGATTTACGACTGGCGGACGTTTGTGAGCCTCAGCCGAACAATGAACTGTGGTTTAAAGCAAAATGTTTTAAATCGTAGATATAGCAATTTGTTTATGGCTGGTGAACGCCCATAAAACCGATAAATTTATCGAAACCGGGTTAAAACACAGCATTTTTACAACTGTAAATTAACTGGATCGCGTTGTCGCCGATAGTGTAAAAAAACTTCCTGTTCAATTGTATGAACTGACAATAATTCCAGACGAGGTGCCAAATCTGGCAAAAATCCCGAACCTTCCACAGGTGTAGGCGCTGTTGCACCCCCCAGAATCACCGGACACACAGTTAGCCACAATTCATCGATCAAATCAGCTGCAAACAGTGATGCTACCAGTTCCCCGCCCCCCAAAACAGCCAAATTTTGCAAACCCAACTCCGAAAACTGGGCAAAAGTAGCAATCCAGTTGAATCCCTCTCTTGTCACCTCAACCACCAACACCCGCTCAAATTCTGCGCGTCCTTCCCAGCGTCTAGCACCAGCATCTGTCGTAAGCAACCATCGGGGTACAGGTTGACGAAAAAAGCGCCATTCGGGATCTAAATCCCCTAAAGAGGAGCAAACAATTTGCACAGGCTGCGGCGATTTGCCACACTGTAGTCGTAAGGTGAGCAGTTCTGGATTAGAAACGCTCAATGTTGTCCCATAAGCGCGGAGAGTACCTGCACCAAACAAAACGCCATCAGCTTGAGAAACTTGTTTTTCCAAGTGAATGCGATCGCTACCAGAAGAAAACCTTGCGCGATCGCGCCGCACATCCGCAATCTTGCCATCAGCACTCATAGCTAAAACAACCGTCGTCGAAGGGCGTTTCCCGGCAAGATTTGCAGTCATGGCTGCTGAAGGCGATAAAATAATTAATTTTACATTAATTATTTTTTATACTGAGGTATTTGGTGTAGAAATTCTGCAAAGTCAACCTCCCCAGGCTATACGAGAATCAAAGAACCGTTCTAGGATGTAATGGATCTGTCAGAAAGTATCGCTTGCCCGACACGATTAACCAAGAAAAAAAGTAGGCTAATCAATACCCCATTCTGGCAAGGTGAGTTATTTATAGTTGTTACAGCTTGGGTTTTACACCTCAAATTAGAGACTTCCTATGGCTAAGCCGGGTCAATCCTCCTTCCGTCGCATCCTGCTGTCACGCATTTTGCTTTTGAGCGTCCCGGTGCTACTGATGGGGGTGTATGTAACCTACAGAAAAGCACGATCTAGCATACTGGAAACAGCTCGCCAAAATCTTACCGAAAGCGCGGTTAAGAAAGGAGAGAGCATTAGCGAGTCAATCAAAACGCTCTCTACCAACCTGGTGAGTGCAAGTGAATCAGTGGTGCTGCAATCGGGATCGCCATACCAAAAGCAAGAATTTTTAGACCAACTCGCCAAACAATTGCCTACGCAAGTCCAGTGCCTTCAGCTGGTCAGCATCGACACCCAAAATCTTGCCGCTAGCACTTGCGGGGAACAGGCAATTAGTGGGTTTTCAGCTTCTGAGTGGTCACAGCAAGAAACAGCATTACTCTTAGACCCCTCTCAAGTCCAGGTGAAAGCGCTACTTCCGGGAACCTCACCGTTAGATTCTACTGCCAAGCCGAGTAAAAACGCCTCAAAAAGCCAACTCAGGTTGGTTTTAAGTGCGCCTGTTTATGACAGCGCAGGTTCCCTCCGTTATGCCCTGAGCGTCCAGTCAGCCTTGCTTAAACAAGAACGAGGCAAGCCGGGGTCTTTGGTGGGCTATCCGGTCGTGATTGCCCAGGATGGAACGATTTTGGCGCATCCAATCGTCCAGCGAGTTGGGCGAAATATTGAGCAGGAGGCAGATGGCGAAAGGCTCAAAACGGTGATGAAGAATGCGATCGCCGAGCAACCGCCAAACTTTCTCCACCTGTTCTCTTTTGAAAAAAATGGTGTAGAACTACTAGCTGGCTACTCCGCAATTTCCAGTCCCATTACCACCCAGCCAGATCACAAGTGGATTATCTTAGCCGTCACTCGCCTAGACAGCGCCCTTTCTGGTCTGACAGAAATTCAACAAGTTCTGGTGGTTCTGACATTTGGCTTAATCGCCGCTAGCCTGTTAGCAACCCTGTATATATCTCGCGAACTGGCGCTACCTCTGGAGCAATTGCGAGATTACGCCGGAACTGAGGGACACCTACACTCGATAGACCGAGTTCCCCACAACTTCAAAATTCGAGAGTTCAATCAATTATCTGAAGCCCTCGATAGTATGGTAGAGCGGCTCAAAGCTTGGGCAGAAGAACTCGAAACCGCATGGAAAGAAGCACAAGCAGCTAACCAACTGAAAAATGAGTTTCTGGCGAATACTTCCCATGAATTAAGAACCCCTCTAAATGCCATCATTGGCTGCATCCGACTGGTACGGGATGACTGCTGCGATGATCGAGAAGAGGAAATGGATTTTTTACAGCGAGCCGATGATGCAGCGATTCACCTGCTGGGAATTATCAATGATGTTTTGGACATTGCAAAAATTGAAGCAGGCAAGCTTTCTGTAGTCTTAGAGCCACTTGATTTGCGAAAGTTGCTCAAGGATGTGATAGATTTACAGGCTGTTCAAATTCATCAGAAAGGTTTACAGTTCATTACGCCAGACGTGCAAGAGCCGATTACTGTCCATGCTGATCCCGCAAAGCTCAAGCAGGTGCTGCTGAATGTCGTTGGCAACGCCACGAAGTTCACCGACAAAGGCAGCATCACTATTACCATCCGCATAGAGAAACATCATGGCAAACAGGCTGTGGGCAGCCTCTCCTCCCCTAGCCCTTCCTTAGTACGAGGGCAAGAGGCAAGACCTGAAGAATCCGTCTCTAGCCTTTCTCGCAGCCTCTCGCCAACAGCCTTCAGTTCTGCAAAAGAACGCCTTTCACCGCCTTTGCTTGTTGTTGTGACGGTTCAGGATACCGGGATAGGTATTGAACCGGCTCAACAGCATAAACTCTTTCGCCCCTTTGTGATGATTGATGGTACAACCACGCGCAAGTTTGGCGGCACAGGACTTGGCCTTGCTATTTCCCGAAACTTAATGGAATTAATGGGAGGTAGCATTACTTTGTCGAGTGCTGGCATAGGTTTTGGCACGGCGGTTGAGATTACTTTGCCTCTATTAGATCCTTCAGCTTTGCCAATTGAATCTACCAATGGAGCTAAAAATTAAGAAGGAAAAATTGAACAATCCCTAATTTTTAATTGCCTGGGGAACTATAACTGTTCGTCCTCCCTGTTGCAAGGATTCGCTCAAACAACTGAGAATCTGTACTAGCTGGACACCAACCCATCCAGAAGAAATCTCAGAAGGTTGGTTTTGGCGGATAGATAAAAGAAAGCGATCGCAAACTCTTCCTAATGGTTCGCCCGGTTCCAGGCTAACCACTTCAAGGCTTTGATTAACTGGCGTGTAAGGACTACTATCGGTTTTTTCAAACCGTCCATGCTGAATAGTTAGGGGTGTCTCTGTCTGTAACTCATCAAAAATCAAAGTTCCCTCACTTCCCGCTACACACAAACGTCGCTGTTTATCAGGATTAAGCCAGCACAGATGAATAAATGCTTGAAAGCCACTGGGGTAGGTAAGCGTTACCCAAACTAAATCAGCCAAACCGCTTGTATTTTGACCCCCCTTTTTTAGCGGGGATTGAGGGGTATCGGATTGTGGATTTGGGATTTGGGATTCCGCTTCCTGTAGCCAGACAGTACCAGTGGCTTGCACTTGAGTAGGTGTTTCCGAAAGCCAGTTGTTAAAAATAGCGATGTCGTGAATGGCTAAGTCCCATAAAGCATCAACATCAAAGCGCACTGGCCCTAAATGAGTACGGGCGGCGTAACCATAACGCAAATCTCCCAAAATGCCTGAGAGAACTACAGCTTTGCCACGCTCAACAGCCGGGTGAAACAAATAGGTGTGGTCTACAAAAAGTTGCCGCTGCTGTTGTTGAGCTAACTCGCACAGTTGCAAAGATTCAGATGGGTCGAGGGTAAGAGGTTTTTCTGCCAGGACGTGATAGCCAAGACGTAAAGCATCAGCGATCAGATTGTAGTGCGAAGAAGCTGGGGTAGCGATCGCTACTGCCTGAACTTCTGGCATCAAGCGCACTTGTGACCACTCAGTTGCCAGAACAACATCAGAGTTCAACTCAAACCGCTTTTTTACTGCCTCCAAGCGATCGCGGCTATGGTCTACCACCGCCACCAGGCGAACTTGGGGATGCTCCAGAAAATTTCGCACCAAGTGTACTCCCCATCGCCCAGCGCCCAACACAGCAACCCCAATCCTCTCTAAGCTATCAGCCATTAATTTAAACTTTGAACAATCAGTTTAAACTCCAGAATAACTTCTGACCGAACTGGGGACTAGGGGATTGGGGGCTGGGGATTGGGGACTGGGGACTAGGGGCTGGGGATTGGGGACTGGGGACTGGGGACTGGGAACTAGGGGCTAGGGACTAGGGGCTAGGGGCTAGCGACTGGGAACTAGGGGCTAGGTAAGACTTTTTCCCAATTCCCAATTCCCAATCCCCAATTCCCAATTCCCAATCCCCAATCCCTCATTCTTCATCCCCTATGCTTAAAAAAGCCTCCTTAGCCGCAGCTTGTTCGGCAGCTTTTTTAGAGTGTCCTTTGCCTTGACCTAATAGCCGCCCCTGAAACCAAACCTCAGCTGAGAACCGCTCTGGATCGCCATGAAACCGTCTGGTTTCCTTGACGCGATACTCTGGAAGTGTTTGGTAATGGGCTTGCGTCCATTCTTGCAGGGCATCTTTATAATTTTGGTAGGCTGGGTCAGTGCGGATTTCTGATGACAGATATTTAAAGTGAGGGTCAAGCCACGGGCGCACCAGTTCCAATGTATGCGTACTTAGGTAGAGTGCGCCCAGCACAGCTTCAAAAGCGTCTGCCATCCGCGATGTCAAACCTGCTTTATCGCCAGCAGCACTTTCCGAAACCAGTAGGTAGCGATCCAGCCCATAACTATCAGCAATTCGGGCGAGAGTGCGATCGCTCACCAATACCTTCCGAATCGCCGAAAACTCACCCACCGAACAATTCGGATAAATTTCCCATAACAACTCAGAAGCCGCCATCCGCACTACTGCATCCCCCAAAAACTCCAGTTGCTCATAATTTCCCGATGGCGAGACTGTTGGGTGCGTCAGCGCCAAATCAAGAAGCGACCATTGCACTGGTGCCTGTTCTGGGAGTCCCAATTTTTGAATGAATTTCTCCAGTTGCTTCTGACGGCGAGGATCTTTGAAAGTCATAAACCGATATAGGGGCGAAGCATTGCCACTGAATAATTGCCTGAGATTAATTACAATTTTTGCTCACAAATGCTTTGCCCTAAAATCCCAAATCAAAAATATAGGGAGAGAGTTGGACATAAGCCGGGTTCTGTTCTACCTAGCAGCTGTGCCGCCAGGAGGGCGGTTATCTATCTGGGACACCTGTTACCAGATGCCTCAAGCGGTTAAAGTAGCGGAACCGGGAAAAGACCAACCGTGGTTCCTACCTTGCTCCCAACCGGGGTTTACCGAGCCAGCGCCTCTCGACGCTGCTGGTGCGCTCTTACCGCACCTTTGCACCCTTACCAAGCAATTTTGAATCTAAAATCCAAAATCCAAAATTGGTTGGCGGTATCTTTCTGTGGCACTATCCTCACGGTCGCCCGCACTGGGCGTTACCCAGCAAGTTTGGTCTTTCGGGAGTCCGGACTTTCCTCAGACTCGGTATGAACGAGTCCGCAACCACCTGCGCCTACTCTCTCCCAACATCCAGTGTTGCATAATCTCAAGCGCTATTCTATTACCGGAATTATCACTTTGCTTTCCGACATTTTTCAGCATAAATACTCAATTTCAGTAAAACTTAAAGAACAACAGCGGAAATTAGATTATCCTGATAAAAGAACTTTTAATGTAACTTTACAATTTGACTGATAAAGAAAATATGAGATGCATCATTAACCGCCGCGCTCAGTTTTCAGCAAGTCATCGGTACTGGTTGCCAGAACTGAGTGAAGCAGAGAATATTGAGCGCTTTGGTCGCTGCACTCAGTCGCCTGGACACGGACACAATTATGTTCTCTTTGTCTCCTTGGCGGGCGAACTGGATCAGTATGGCATGGTGCAGAACTTGTCACAGGTAAAACGGGTTATCAAGCAGGAAGTCACCAGCCAGTTAGACTTCTCTTATCTAAACGATGCTTGGTCGGAATTTCAACAAACTCTACCCACAACAGAAAATCTAGCGCGAACCATTTGGCAGCGACTCGCTCCTCACTTACCGCTGGTAAATATTCAACTATTTGAACATCCTGAACTCTGGGCTGACTATCAAGGAAACGGTATGGAAGCTTATCTGACAATTTCTACTCACTTTAGCGCTGCTCATCGGCTAGCGCTTCCCGATCTCAGTTATGAAGAAAACTGCGATATTTATGGCAAATGCGCTCGTCCCAATGGTCACGGTCACAATTATCATCTGGAAGTGACGGTCAAAGGCGAAATTGACCCGCGCACTGGGATGCTTGTCGATTTAGGGGCTTTGCAAAAGGTAGTAGATGACTATGTGGTAGAGCCGTTCGATCATACGTTCCTGAACAAAGACATTGCCTATTTTGCCTTAGTTGTTCCCACGGCAGAAAACATCGCCGTGCATATTCGCAATCTTCTGTCTTCTCCAATTCGGGAACTAGGAGCTGAGCTACATAAGATAAAACTGGTTGAAAGCCCGAATAATTCTTGTGAAGTTTACTGCACTGACACCGTTGCAGACGCATCTGAGATGCAAAATAGCGATCGCGTTCTGACTCAGGTTTCCGCTTGAGGGTTCAGCCGTCGCGATATCAATGAAAGCAGAATTAGGGAGGCTTTAGCCTCCCTTTGTTCTTCACACAAGCTTTTTGCTGCCTTTATCAAACTTTTTCCCAGAATCTGAGCAACTCATGGTAAATTAACTTGCCACTTTGGGAACTATAGAAAGAGACAACAATAGCCTCATGCCGTTTCGCGGTGCTAGCGAATCAAGGTCTTGAGAGAAAAAAATGGATTGCCCGGTTACATACCACAACTACGAACCAGAAAGCATCATACCTCAGGAGGGGCGGGAAACCCTTGTGTCTACGAGTAATAACACCGCTAGTAGCGAGGTGCGGAGAACGAAAAACCATTTACCAAAGGCGCAAGCCGACCAACTGATCGAGCAAGGGGTGCAGCAGCACCAGCACGGTCAATTGGAGCAAGCCGTGCAGTCTTTTCAAGAGGCTCACGCAGCCTACTGCGAACTCAAAGACCGACGGGGAGCGGGAAGAACCCTTGGCAATCTCGGACTCGTGTATTATGCCTTGGGAGACTTTGCCAAAGCAATTGAGTATTCTATGCAAAGTTTAGCGATCGCCCAAGTCATCCAAGACCGACGTTTAGAAAGTCAGGCGCTTGGAAATATCGGCAATGCTTACCGTCACCTGGGCAACCACGCCAAAGCCGTTGAGCATCAGCAACAGAGTCTAATGGTGGTGCGAGAACTCAAAGACTCCACAGGAGAAGTGGCGGCGCTGAACAATCTCGGACTAGCTTACAAGGCTCTAGGAGATTACATTAACGCCATTGACTACCAGAATCAGGCTTTGACAGTAGCCCGGAATATCCAAGACGATCAGGCAGAGGGGCAGATCCTGAGAAATCTGGCGAATGCTTGCTATGCCGTAGGGGATTACACCAAGGCAATTGATTACTATCAGCAGCGGTTGGTACTGGTGCAGCAAAGTGGCGATCGCCGGGTCGAAGCACAAATTCTGAGAAACTTGGGGAATGCTTGCTATGCCATAGGTGACTACCAGGCGGCAATTGAGTATGCTAAACAGCGCCTTGCGATCGCTATTGCTATAAATGACCCCCGCGCCCAAGAGCAGGCACTTTCCCATCTAGGAGTAGCTTACGAGGCACTGGGAGACTACGCTACAGCAATTGAATACTACGAGCAACGCTTATTCATGGCACGAGTCCTCCAAGACCGCCGGATAGAGGGGCAGGCTCTAGGAAGTCTCAGAGTCGCTTGCTATGCTTTGGGCGACTACGCGAAAGTGATGGAATACGACCATCAAGGTTTAATGAATAGTTAAAAATTAATTAAATTAGCTTATTGATTCCAGGTTGATTCCAGGTATTTTTTTTGGCGTTCTCAAGAAATACCTCCACCGTATACCTGTAGGCTCTTGTTTCTCATTCATCTACCTGAAACTAATAGCCAGCAAAAAAGTTTTTTTATTTTTTTAATCTTTAATTTCCTCTAGTCCCGCTTTTGGGGGATGTATGGCCGCCTCAGTCCGGATTATCACTAAGTTTTAACAGAAAAAATGCTGGAGTCAATGAAGTATTTCAGGGGTGTCTGATAATATGAGCAAAAGTAATTCACCCCGTAATTGTACCCAGCTGTTTTGCATAAACGATAAACAGTGGTACTTAAGACAACCATATGGAGGAAATGGATACCATGCAAACGTCTGAATATTCTGATATCGCCCCAGATGCTGAGAAGACCAAGGTAGAAGTGAAAGTTGACGCACCGGGGGGCTTGGCAGCACTACCCCCAGCCAGCGAATCATCAGAAAAGTGGCGGCAAATTGGAGAACAAATTTCCGGATTCTTCGCAGAATTACCAGAGTACTTGGGTGAGTTTTTCTCCGAGTACCAGCGTCCGCTTACCACGTTGGGTCTGATATTGGCTAGTGTCATCACCGTTAAGGTGACGTTGGCGGTGCTGGATGCAATCAATGATATTCCCCTGCTAGCGCCTACTTTTGAACTGGTAGGAATTGGCTACTCAGCTTGGTTTGTGTACCGTTATCTACTGCGGGCCTCTAATCGTCAGGAGCTATCAGAAGAGTTTAAAACTCTCAAGGGGCAAGTTATCGGTCAAGATACCATGAGCCAGTAAATTTTCTATGCTCAAAAAAGTAGAGACGCGATGCTCCTCGCGTCTCTACAAATCAATAGTAGAGGGCGATCGCATTCGAGTGACGATCGCTTCTCTGTAGCTCATAAATTTAAAGTAGAGCGATCGCCGACTATCGGCACGACCGCCCCTTCCAAATTTGCCCCGCTCAAATCCGCTCCACTCAGGTCGGTTTCAGTTAAGTCGGCTTGAGTTAGATTCGCTTCCATTAAGTCGGTTCTGTTCAGATTAACCCCAATTAGTAAGGCGCTACTCAGGTTGGCTTGACAAAGGATCGCATCGCTGAGGTTAGCATAGCTCAGGTTTGCCCTTCTCAAATCTGCCCCAGTCAGATTCGCCCCCGTCAAGTTGGCTCCGGAGAGTTCAGCTCCAATCGGTTCAGTTTTAACCAGTCTGGCACCAATTAATCTAGCATTATCAAAATTCGTCCCAATTAGATCGGCACCTGTTAAATCAGCACCAGTAAGGTCAGACCGGCTCAAGTTAGCTCCGCTGAGATCGGCTTTGCTCAGGTTTACCCCCCGCAGGTTGGCTCCCACCAAGTTGACACCCTCTAAAATTGCTTCCCTTAAATCGCTCTGACGCAGGTTGGCTCCTTCTAGGTTGGCTCCTTTGAGATCCACTTCCCGGAAATCCCGTTCTCCAGCAGCATATCGCTTTAAAATTTCATCTTCATCCATATTTACTGCCTCTAAATTGCTTCCGATTAGCTTGAAATTAAGAATTTGGGATACATTAATCGCCAATTCTTCAATCTAAAATCGCACAACTCGGTAGCTATTCGTGAGTGGCTGCATTAGGCATTATGGCACCGCTCATGTCCGCATCGCGGAGGTTAACCCGATTTAGGTTGGCATCGATCAAAACAGCTTCAGTTAAAATTGCCCCAGTCAGGTTTGACCAGCATAATTTTGACCGGTACAGGTTGGCTCCGCTGAGATTAGCTCCCCGCAGGGTTGCCCAAGATATATTTGCTCCTCTAAGATTTGCCTTAGACAAATTGACATTTGTCAGATTGGTTCCGCTTAGATTAGCTCGGCTCAAGTCTGCCGCAGTTAGGTTCGCTCCAATGCCAGACGCTCCATTCAAGATAGCGTTGGATAAATTTGCCTTTTCCATGTTGGCTCCAATCAGGATGGCATTCGTCAAGTTAGCACCTTCCATGTTGGCTCCAACTAAGATGGCATTCGTCAAATTGGCTCGACTCAAGGGTGCATACATGAGTTTTGCTCCACTGAGATTGGCATCGCGGAGAATAGTTTCACTTAAAAGAGCGTAATTCAGGTTAGCTCCTCTCAGGTTGGCTCCACTCATATTTGCGGCTCGCAGGCTAGCATCGCTCAAATTCGCCTCACTCAGATTCGCCTCGCTCAGGTTGGCTCCAATCAGGTTAGCCTCGCTCAGGTTAGCACGTAGGATGGCACCAGCCATATTCGCTTCTCGGAGGTTAACGCCGATCATTAATGCCCCAATCAGGTTAGCCTCGCGCAGATCCGCCCCTCGTAAGTTGACTTCGCTAAGGTCAATGCCCATCAGGTCTGCCTTCCGCAGGTTTACTTCCCGAAAATCCCTTTGACCTGCGGCGTAGAGCTGTTTCACTTCATCGGCATCCATCTAGACCTCCCTCATAGGTACTGCCGCTATTGATAAAAAGGCTCTCAAGCTCTTTCCTATAGCGTCTGGTGATTGGCGATCGCGCTCTATACCCACCGCCCAATAGTGGAATGATAGAAAATCAACACCAAAAATCGGTGTCGGAATCGAAAATTTGAAGTTTTCACACGGAACCAAGACACGTTGAGGTAGGAAGTTGTACTCATCGTGAAACCTTGAGGGCGTAAAACCTTTTGGGTAAAAAGGTACAGCGGACATTTGTATTAGATCCTTCACTTTGATCGAGACTCAAAAACGGTGGATATCTCGTTTGAGTCAGGGTCGGCTTACTTAATTGTTAGACAGCCGATGTAGATGCTCTCGTCGGCGGTCATGGGAACTTTCAAGAGCTAGTAGCCGCGAGTTCGGCAGAGCTTACACTATAACCGTAAGCTTTAGGGTGGGAGAAAGTCACTCTTATCTCGCAAGAGCTAACGAACTCGCGATTTCGGACATTGGCATCGCCTTAGTCATCCAGATAACCGCTATTGCTAGTGTCAAAATTTGCTACAAAATCCTATTCGTAACTTGACTGCTCTAGTCCGTTAAGTTAAGTCTAATTGTTACAAAATACTTCGGCGCTTATCAGCACTCAAAAGACAGCTATTTCACAGGAAGATTCCTGTAATCTAGTTAATAGAGAGATTTTGGTCTCAAGCGCCAAGAAAATCAAAGCTCTTCGAGTAATGGCTGATAGCCAGTAAAGGATAGAGAATGCCGGACAATTTTAGGAGCCAAGTCGTAACCCAAGGCGTACAGCGATCGCCCAACCGGGCGATGTTGCGTGCTGTGGGTTTTGGGGATCGGGATTTCACTAAACCCATTGTAGGCATTGCCAATGGGTACAGCACTATTACTCCATGCAATATGGGGTTAAACGAGTTGGCTTCACGGGCTGAGAGTGGGGCTAAAGAAGCTGGTGCGATGCCTCAGAAGTTCGGCACGATTACTATCAGTGACGGCATTTCGATGGGGACGGAGGGAATGAAATATTCCCTGGTGTCGCGAGAAGTAATTGCAGACTCGATTGAAACAGTCTGTAACGGGCAAAGTATGGATGGGGTACTGGCAATTGGCGGTTGCGATAAGAATATGCCAGGAGCGATGATTGCGATCGCTCGAATCAATATTCCCGCCATTTTCGTCTACGGCGGTACGATTAAACCGGGTCATCACAACGGGCGCGATTTGACTGTGGTCAGTTCCTTTGAAGCTGTCGGACAATTCAGCGCTGGGAAAATTGACGAGATGGAGTTACAGGAAGTAGAACGCAAGGCTTGCCCTGGTGCTGGTTCTTGTGGCGGAATGTACACTGCCAATACCATGTCTAGTGCTTTTGAGGTAATGGGCATGAGTTTGCCTTATTCCTCGACGATGGCAGCAGAAGATGCAGAAAAAGCCGACAGTGCCGAAAAATCTGCCTTTGTGCTGGTAGAGGCAATTAAAAAACAAATTTTGCCGCGTCAGATTCTCACCCGCCAGGCTTTTGAAAATGCCATTTCTGTGATTATGGCAGTGGGTGGTTCCACAAATGCCGTTTTGCATTTGCTGGCGATCGCTAATGCCGTCGGCGTCGAATTAACTCTGGACGACTTTGAAACAATTCGCGCCAAAGTTCCCGTACTGTGCGATCTCAAACCTAGCGGTCGCTATGTAGCAAATGATTTACACAAAGCTGGTGGAATACCGCAGGTAATGAAGATGCTCCTGGTACGCGGTCTACTGCACGGCGATGCCCTTACCGTAACCGGGCAAACAATCGCCGAAGTATTGACCGATGTGCCAGAGGAGCCATCCCCTAACCAAGATGTCATCCGTCCTTGGAATAACCCCATGTATGCACAAGGACACTTAGCCATCCTGAGAGGAAATTTGGCAACAGAGGGCGCTGTCGCTAAAATTACCGGAGTCAAAATACCGACAATGACAGGCCCCGCGCGGGTGTTTGAATCAGAGGAAGCTTGCTTACAGGCAATTCTGGCGGGCAAGATTAATCGTGGTGATGTGCTGGTGATTCGTTACGAAGGCCCCAAAGGTGGCCCGGGAATGAGGGAAATGCTGGCTCCTACTTCTGCCCTTATCGGTGCTGGCTTGGGAGATGCTGTAGGCTTGATTACCGACGGACGCTTTTCGGGCGGTACATATGGGATGGTAGTCGGTCATGTGGCACCAGAGGCGGCTGTAGGGGGCGCGATCGCTCTCGTTGAAGAAGGCGATAGCATTACCATAGACGCACCAAATCGGCTGTTAAACCTCAACGTCACCGACGAAGAATTACAGCGGCGACGTGCTGCTTGGCAACCACCCACACCCCGTTATACAAAGGGCGTATTGGCAAAATATGCCAAATTGGTATCGTCTAGCAGTGTTGGTGCGGTGACAGATTTAAACTTAGGTTGATAAGTGAATTCGCTTGTCTATTCATGATTAGATGCAGAGGAATTTTATTTTCCCCTGCATCTACCCAAAAACCTTTACTTAAATCTCTATAATCGGCCAAATGAACAGCGTTTTAGGCTAGTCGCAACAACTTCTACCAGTTTCCACGTTTTCCAAAATCGTTTTGGAGCATCTTTTTTTGACACCTTGCCACAAACTTCCTGCGGCGACCAAAAATGATCGTTAAAGTCGTAGTATCCCACTGCTTTTGATCCAAGTTCTATAATCTTAGGATTCCCAGAAGTACAGAGGCTTGGAACACAGAACAGAAAAAACTTTAACTTAGTTCACATAAACAACTAAACCCATTCCTGAAGTAGATGGCTTTTTGAGAAAGTTTCTCAAAACAATAATATAGATACAAACTTGATTTTTCAGAATTTATAACATTACCTATTGATGGACAACTATCAATTTACTCCAGTCCAAGTCGGTGTGCCTATAATTGGCGAGACACTGGAGTTTTTGTCAGACCCCAACTTTATCGAAAAGCGCTACCAGCAATACGGTTTTATCTTTAAGACTCGTCTAATTGCCAGACCAACTGTAGTTATGGTAGGCCCAGAAGCAGCAGAAGTTATCCTTTCTAGCCACATGAATTGTTTTTCGTGACGCGAAGGATGACCGAATACTTTCAAAATTTATGTTGGTTTTTGTGTCAAGAGTTTTTACTGGGCTGGCCCTCTAGGTTTGACCTATCGCACTGAGGTTCAACATGGTAAAGCTTGTACAATTGCTGCTAGAGCAGCCACAACTGCTGCTACTGTAGCTACTATTTTTACCTGACCTCTTATAAAAAGAGTTATAAATATTACGAAAGAGATTAGAAATAAAGGTATGGCAATAAAAGTTTTCAATTTGCAATCAGGAGGAATTGAAGGTGAGGTTACTGTTGTTGTGGTTGAAGGTGATGTTGTCGAAGGATTTGGAAGAGGAGGAGGAAAAGTAGGAGAGATTGAAGGTGAGGTTCCTGTTGTTGGGGTTGAAGGTGGTGTTGTCGAAGGATTTGGAACTGGTATAGCATCTTTAAGTTTACGAGCCAATTCTGGGGGACTATTGGCTGACCCCCAATAATAGAAAAAATCAGGGTATTTTTTCGCGCACTCAAGAAATTCTCCATCTTTACCTGTGGCTTTATAACCTATAATATCTACTTTAATTTCAACGGGTGGTTGATTATTTGCAAAAGTACCAATGATTCCACAGAACCACGGTTCCTTAGTTTCTGGTTTGCAGTTAGGTTCACCATCAGTAATCACCAAGATTCTAGCAGGCAATAAATGCTGAGATTCCAAATCAGCAACTACAGATTTGATTGCATAGCTAATGGGGGTAGGTCCATCATCATTAGCTTGAATTTGGCCTAATCCTTCATTAATTTTTCGATTATTATTAATTTCTAAATTAGTTAACGTTTTTACAGCTTCACAGCTTCTTTCTTTTGTTCCATAAGATTTATAGTTTCCAAATTCTACTAATCCAATTTTTGTAGATGCCATATCTGATTGATTAATACGTTCGCGAATTGCCTCTTTAACAATATCTATTCTGTTCGGAATTTCTTCAAAGCATTTACCTTGAGCATCTTTTTGAGAACACTTTCCCATACTACCAGAGTTATCTAGAAGTATCATAAGAGGGCTGCCAGAGCTAATTCTAGGACTATAAGTTGAAGTCGGGGAAGAATTAACTTCACTTTTACCTAGAATTACTAGAAAGAATGAGATAATTAAAGCAAAAAATATGGAAAATATAAAACCTTTACCTCTGGTCATTTCTATTTTTTATTCCTGAAAACTTGGTCAAGGACAGTTATCACTAAGCTCGAACCAAACATATAACCTATCGGTTATCTATTTTACACTTAAATCTATATAGGAATCTGGTTTGATTTTTGAAAAAGATTACGATAAAATACGGAGGAGTACACAACTATAATAACAGACGATGATAAACTAGCATCTATAAATCGAAATTGTCCCGCCCAGAGTAGGTGCCGCGCGAGAGCGAACTACAAGAATTTATAAGGATGCATCCAGATGCCCGTGAGGCCAGAAAAGCGTTGGCTCTCAAGCTGGTTTATCAAGAATATATCTATGAAGAAATTCAGACAATTTTAGATGTATCACTCGGTTCGATAACTGGATGGAAACAAGCTTATGAACAACAGGGAATAGATTGAGGATACCTGGTTGCAGACGAAAACGTGGGTGCGACCTTTGTGTGCTTTGATTCCAACATAGTCTCATTTAAAGTGGATGTTTGAGTGGTTTATCCGAAACACCAGCTTTGATTTTTCCTCTCTTCAGATGTCCGGACTTTTTTCAAAAATCAAATAGGAGTCCTATATTACTATTTGCAGGGCATAAAACCACCACCTCAATGCTCATTTGGTTCTGCCTAGAGTTAGCCCGTCACCCAGAAGTTTTGCAACCCGCAAGAGTTGAACAACAGCAATTTGCTACTCTTCAAGTTAGTCTAGAACAATTAGGGCAAATGCCTTATTTAGAACAAATTTTCTGCGAAATTGAACGACTGCATCCGCCAGTCGGTGGCGGCTTTCGCGGTGTCATCAAACCCTTTGAGTTTAAAGGCTACCATGTTCCCGCCGGGTGGATGGCGCTACATTCAATTCTAGCAACCCATCGCATACCCACAATTTACCCCGAACCAGAGCGTTTCGATCCAGACCGCTTCAGCCCCCAACGCCAAGAACACAAACAGCGTCCTTTTAGTTTAATTGGTTTCGGTGGCGGGTCTAGAATCTCTGTTGGAACTGCATTTGCCAAAATGAAAATAGTCGCCGCCCATTTACTGCACGGCTACCAGTGGGAACTTGTACCCAATCAAAGTTTAGATTCTGTACAAGTTCCCATCTGTTGCCCCAAAGATTGGCTGCGCGTTCATTTCCAGCAGTTGTGAATTGTATGGCATTAGCACTTGATAATAAATTTGAAAGCCTTTCTGAAGTCTTTCAAAATACCAAAGATTCTCTGATTGAAAAGGCGGAAAAAGCAGCTTCCAGCGTTAGCGACGTTACTAACAAAGGTGTTGAAACTGCTGCTCAAGCTAAAGATAAACTGACGGTTACAACAGGTAAAGCCGTCAATACGCTAACGGAAACTGCAAAGCAAACAGGAGATTCCTTAAAAGATTCTGTTGATGTTACTTTAAAAAAAGCTGAAAATTTTAGCAATGCAGTTTCTACAGAAGTTGACAAATCTCTCAGTGCTTTAATAGAGCGCCGTCTCGATGCCATCAAGGTTTGGATTGATGCTCATCCAGTAATTTCCTGGGCAACTAAAGCACTACTTTGGGGAGTTAATCACCCAATTCTTAGCGCAATTATCCTTCTATTAGTTATTTTTCTTTTCTGGCAACTGTTTAAGGCATTCGGTTCTATTGTCGAAAAAGGTTTCTTGTATATACTACAAGCCCCTTTCAAGCTAATTTATTTTTTAGTAACCAGCTTTAAACCGCTTGGTAATTTCGGAGTTGGGAGATTGCCAATTAAACAGCACGAAGCGAATGTACTAAATTTTAATCCTGAAATCTCGACATCAATCAGCCACGAAGATAAAGAAAGACTGACATCTATTCTTACCAGACTAGAGGCAATTAGGCAGGAGCAAAACGACCTATTACAGGAACTTAGAGTAATTCTTGCTTCCGATAAAGATAATTAATAGTTTTATTCACGGTGGCTTTTAATAGCGATCACCTGAAATAAAGCTGGTGACGGGATTTGAACCTGCGACCGGCGGTTTACAAAACCGCTGCTCTACCACTGAGCTACACCAGCACAGTAATTAAGTATAGCAAAGTTGCGCTCAATTTGCAACCCTGACTCACCATTAATTTCTTTAGATTACGCGATCGCCACCGAAGTCAGCTAACACAACTTACACGGCTGAAAGAATACTACATAAAGTATGTACTTATCGTCATTCATACAGAAGTTATCACAATACTTGTACCTCTGCTCTTTTAGTCTCTCTTTCACAGTTCAAGCATCTGGTTCGCGGCTTTTTAGGCATTGGCATAAATAGCACCTTTATTAATTAAGTTCAAATTTTATCGCATCAGTTACAAAAACCTAATTGCGACGGAAGCTTGTAAATTTTTATAAAAAAGCCTTGCCAAGCTAACACTAGGTTCAATCGAATTCTCAAGCCTAGCGATCGCGTATACCGTTACGTGTGCAGCGAAGATAACAGCTGGAAAAATATTTAGCACAAGCGGCGCTTCGCACTCCCCAGTTTCTCCTAGATGCTGTAAGATATAACAACTTAAGTACGGTATCCCGACAGAGTAACCGGAGATTATAGGAGAACGTTTCATGGGTCTGTGGCAACAGGTGACTCAGCCGATAGCATCGAAAACTAGAAGGTGGCTTGAACTAAAATCTAGGAATTTTGTATCTTTGTTCCTAGTGGGGGTGAGTTTGAGTGTAGCGATCGCATCTTGCTCCCCCAACAGCTCTAATTCGCCGACAACAACCGCTGGCGGTTCCAGCCCAGCTGCCAAAACTGGCGATGTACAACTAACCCTCGTCTCCTACGCCGTCACCCGCGCCGCCTACGAGAAAATTATTCCCCAGTTCCAACAAGCGTGGAAACAGGAGAAAAACCAGAACGTCACCTTCAACCAAAGTTACGGTGGATCTGGTTCCCAAACTCGTGCTGTAGTTGATGGTTTAGAAGCCGATGTCGTCGCCTTGGCATTAGCGCTGGACACCAAGAAAATTGAGAAAGCGGGACTAATTCAACCAGGTTGGGAAACAGAAGCTCCCAACAATGCGATCGTGCATAAATCTGTCGCCGCTTTGGTTACTCGTAAAGGCAATCCTAAAGCAATTAAAACTTGGGCAGATTTAGCAAAAGATGGCGTAGCAGTAATTACAGCTAACCCAAAAACTTCTGGCGGCGCGAGGTGGAATTTCTTAGGTTTGTGGGGTTCCATAACCCAAGCTGGGGGTGACGATGCTAAAGCACTCGATTACACCACCAAAGTTTTTAAAAACGTTCCCGTGCTACCCAGAGATGCGCGTGAAGCCAGCGATGTATTTTTCAAGCAAGGTCAAGGAGATGTTTTAATCAACTACGAAAACGAGGTGCTTTTGGCTAAGCAGAATGGCCAAGAACTGCCTTATGTAGTACCCGACGTTAATATTTCTATTGACAACCCTGTTGCTGTTGTAGATAAAAACGTCGATAAACATGGAAATCGGGAAGCGGCTGAAGCCTTCGTCAAGTTTCTGTTTACACCAGCAGCTCAACGAGAATTTGCCAAAGTAGGATTCCGACCAGTTGACACCACTGTAGAAAAAGAAGTGGCTAACCAATATCCCCCAGTTAAAACCCTATTTACTGCTCAAGATATGGGTGGTTGGGATGATATCCAGCAGAAGTTTTTTGAAGATGGAGCAATCTTTGACAAAATTCAGGCTGGCAGCAAATAAAATGCTGATTTCTTAATCAAATGCCCCCCTTCTGTTAGGGGAGGCTCAGCCTCCCTAAGCTCGTTTCCAGGTTGATCCTGGAAACGAGAAATGACTCCCCTCCTTACTATCCGTAAGCTGAGTAACGAGAAAATAGAGGCTCTGCCTCGATTCATCCTAAACCTATATCTTCATTCTTCAAAATATGGCTGTATCCGCTCCTCCTCAACGCGATCGCATTCGCAAAAACCCATTTCACCAGCTCAGCAAAGTTTCTTGGCCTTGGCGAATAACATTAGGTTATCTCACCATAATGTTATTCTTGCCTGTGGCGGCACTGATGCTGAAAGCAACAACAGTAGGAGCAATTGATTTTTGGAAAATTGCCACCACTCCAGTTGCACTTGCCACCTACGATGTCACCTTCATTACAGCATTCATTGCTGCATTGATAAATGGTGTTTTTGGCGTTTTAATTGCTTGGATTTTAGTTAGGTACGATTTCCCATTCAAGCGCGTAATTGATGCTGCCATTGATCTGCCTTTTGCTTTGCCTACTTCAGTAGCAGGTTTAACCTTAGCAACCGTTTACAGCGATAACGGCTGGCTTGGTTCTCTGCTGGCACCTTTAGGAATTAAAGTAGCATTTACTCGTTTGGGCGTGGGAGTAGCGATGCTATTTATTTCCTTGCCTTTCGTAGTGCGAACTTTGCAGCCTGTGTTGCAGGAAATGGAAAAAGAAATCGAAGAAGCAGCTTGGTCTTTAGGTGCATCTAAATGGCAGACATTTTGGCGCGTTGTTTTGCCACCTTTATTACCAGCAATTTTGACAGGCGTGGCACTAGGATTTTCCCGCGCTGTTGGCGAATACGGTTCGATTGTAATTGTAGCTGCCAACGTTCCATTTAAGGACTTAATTTCATCAGTGCTAATTATTCAGAGATTAGAGCAGTATGACTATGCTGGAGCTACTGTGATTGGCACCGTCCTGTTAGGAATTTCCCTGTTGGTACTTGTAGCAATTAACCTTTTACAAGCTTGGGGACGACGTTATGAACTCTAATTTAGCAGGAAAGTCTTTTAATCCAGGTTCAGGGGATGCCCAATTATCTTCACCAAAAAAGGAGCAAGGCTGGGTAAAGTTCGCTTTGATTGGTTTAGCGATCGCTTACTTAGCTTTAATCTTATTCATCCCCGCTTTCAACGTCTTTATACAAGCATTTAGAGAAGGAATCGCGCCCTTCTTCCACAACCTAGCAGAACCTGGTTTTCTCCATGCCGTAAAGCTCACAGTTTTGATTGCCCTAATTGTCGTGCCGATTAATACAGTTTTTGGGCTGTGTGCAGCTTGGGCGATCGCACGACATCAATTTCGGGGACGAGCCTTTGTCATTAGCCTTTTAGATATACCTTTCGCAGTCTCCCCTGTCGTCGCAGGTTTAATGATTGTCCTCCTCTACGGGCGAAATGGCTGGTTTGGGCCAATGTTAGGAGCAGCAAACATTAAAATTATTTTTGCTATGCCCGCAATGGTGCTGGCAAGTGCATTTATCACTATGCCATTTGTCGCCCGCGAAGTAATTCCCGTATTAGAAGAAGCAGGTTCCGATCAGGAAGAAGCTGCTAAAACTTTGGGTGCCAGTGACTGGCAAATATTCTGGCGCGTCACCCTACCTAATATTCGCTGGGGTTTACTCTACGGCGTCATTTTGACCAATGCGCGAGTCATGGGCGAATTTGGTGCTGTTTCAGTTGTGTCTGGCAACATTACTGGCAAAACTCAAACCCTGCCCTTATTTGTCGAGGAAGCCTACAAGCAATATCAAACTCAATCAGCATTCTCCGCCGCCGTACTGCTTGGTGGTTTGGCATTAGTCACCCTCGTTCTAAAAGAAATTTTAGAGCGTAAAACCCGTATCGAAGATGTTGAATAGGAGACGTTAATAATTATGCACAGCACAAATGAATTGACAGCGAATTCAACTACCGCACCCGAAGATAATCGACTCACTAAAACTAGGGTCAGAATCCGCATCCCCAAGGAATACCAGGAAGAACCAGTCATCTCCCGCCTAATTTCTCACCACGGTGTCACAGTGAATATTGCCGCCGCTTTACTAGGCGCAAATGCCAGAGATGATGGCTGGTTTGACTTGGAACTGATAGGGACAACTCGCCAGCTTCAAAGCGCCCTCACCTACCTGGATGAAATGGATTTAGAAATTTGGAGAAAATCAGATAAAGAAGAAGAGGGCTGGTAACAATTTGGGATTTTAGATTTTGGATTAATAATCTAGAATCCAAAATCTAAAATCCCAAATCGACTTACGCCATGTTACTCTCAATTGCCCACCGAGCTAACTCCGTGCGGTTATGGAGACTGGTTTTACCTAGCATATTGGACACATGGCTTTCAATCGTGCGCTGAGAGACATTCATCTGCTCGGCAATTTCTCGATTTGCCATACCTCGTGCCACAAACTGAACAACTTTTAGCTCAGTCGGCGTTAATTCTACGGTTTCAGGTACCTGAAGTTTTGATCCTCCCTCGGTTCCTCGACTTGGATGATGAATTAGGCGAGTGGCTTGCTTAAGGGACGATTCCACTTGCGCCACCAATTCTTCCGGCTCAAATGGCTTCACCATGTAGACATCAGCCCCGGTGTTAAGTCCCTTCACCCGATCTTGACTTTGACCTTTCGCGGAAAGGAACAAAACTGGAATCCAACTGATACGGGGGTCTTCCCTTACGTGTTGTACGAGGGCAATTCCGTCCATTTCCGGCATCATCACATCGCAGATGATCATGTCAGGAATGTCCTGTTCTAGAACCTCTAGAGCTTCCCGACCGTTTTCCGCAGTGATCACCTCGTACCCTCGAAACTCCAGGTAGTCCTTGACCAGCAAAATCAGGTTGGGGTCATCATCAATCAGCAACAGTCGTTTGTTATCTCTTACACTGGTGTCTTTCATGGTGTCCCACTCGCCAAGCCTGGATTCGTGAATTTTACAACCGTATTCTAAGTAGACTCTACGTTATTTCGCACACCCTGCTGTATTGGTTTGTACTAGGTCTAGACAAATGCTAAATCCTGTTTATAACCAAATAATTATACTCACTTACATGGGTAGCAACGATAAGGATCTAGTAGGTATACGGAAGAATATAACGTAGCTACTATGTTACTGTATAGGGTTCTGGTAGCGGATGAACTAAAAAAGCATATTCTTGTACAATTTTGTTGCCAATAAGATGCTCTTGGATAATCCGCTCTATTACTTCCGGAGTCGCCCCGCGATACCATACGCCGTCTGGGTAGACGACTAGAATTGGGCCAGAGGCGCAAACTCGCAAGCAGTTGGCTTTGGTGCGGAAAATGCAGGTGGGGCGAGTTTCGGTGGGTTTGTCAATTTTTAACTCTTTGAGGCGACGCTTTAAGTAATTCCACGATTCTAGGCTGGCTTCCTTGGAACAGCATTGAGCTAAAGTCTGGTCAGCACATATGAAGATGTGTTTTTGAATTTGATTGAGTCCTAAGCTCTGAACACACGCAAGGATACCATCTTGGTCTTGTGGCTTACAGGTGTCTAGAATCTGGGCTTCAGATTGAGCTACTGTATTTTCAGTCATTTTTACTTCTTTCTTAGGCAAACTCTTGCTTTTCGCGTCTTTGACAATACGTTGGCAGTTCCAACTTTTCTTTTAGCAGACTGGCGGCAGAAAAGGAAAAAGCTCTCATGCAAAAAAAGAATTCTTGACTTTTTCCTTTGACTTACCTCCTCACCTCTTCCCCAGTTCCCATCTTTGTTCGGAAACCCGTACACACAATTTTGCAGAACTTGCTTGCGATCGCACACCTTACTCCGCTAAATTAGCACTCAGGAGCCGAGAGTGCTAAATTTAGAACGCGAGGAACATCGCGTTTAGATATCAAACCTGTTGTAGGAGTTTTATTTGTATGGCTGCTGTATCTCTGAGTGTATCCACCGTTAAGCCTCTAGGCGATCGCGTATTTGTAAAAGTGAGCGCCGCTGAAGAGAAAACCGCTGGTGGAATTCTTCTGCCAGACAACGCCAAAGAAAAACCCCAAGTCGGCGAAGTAGTCGCTGTGGGCCCTGGCAAGCGCGATGATAAAGGCGCTCGTGTTGAGATGGAAGTCAACGTCGGCGACAAAGTTCTCTACTCCAAGTACGCTGGCACAGACATCAAACTTGGCACAGAAGAGTACGTCCTGCTGTCAGAGAAAGACATTTTAGCCGTAGTTAACTAAATAGCTAATGGCTAATGGCTAATCGCAATTAGCTGTTTAAAGATCAAAATTCACATACTCACCAAGAACCTGGAAATATATGGCTAAGCGCATCATTTACAACGAAAACGCTCGTCGCGCCCTAGAAAAGGGAATGGACATTTTGGCAGAAGCCGTAGCTGTCACCCTCGGCCCCAAAGGCCGTAACGTAGTGCTTGAGAAGAAGTTTGGCGCACCGCAAATCGTTAACGATGGTGTCACTATCGCCAAAGAAATTGAACTAGAAGACCACGTAGAAAATACTGGCGTGGCGCTGATTCGTCAAGCTGCTTCCAAAACCAATGATGCTGCTGGTGATGGCACCACCACCGCCACCGTTCTCGCGCACGCAATGGTCAAAGAAGGGTTGCGGAACGTTGCTGCTGGAGCCAATGCAATTTCCCTGAAGCGCGGTATTGACAAAGCTATTGGCTTCCTGGTAGAGCAGATTGCTCAACACGCCCGTCAGGTAGAAGATTCCAAAGCGATCGCGCAAGTCGGAGCTATCTCTGCTGGTAACGACGATGAAGTTGGGCAGATGATCGCCCAAGCAATGGACAAAGTGGGTAAAGAAGGCGTGATTTCCCTAGAAGAAGGGAAATCCATGACCACCGAACTCGAAATCACCGAAGGGATGCGCTTCGACAAAGGCTACATCTCTCCTTACTTCGCTACCGACATGGAGCGGATGGAAGCGATCATGGATGAGCCTTTCCTGCTCATCACCGATAAGAAAATCGCTCTAGTACAAGACTTAGTGCCAGTGCTGGAGCAAGTAGCTCGTGCTGGTCGTCCTCTGGTAATTATCGCCGAGGACATCGAGAAAGAAGCTCTGGCAACCTTGGTAGTCAACAAACTGCGGGGTGTGCTGAATGTGGTTGCTGTCAAAGCTCCTGGTTTTGGCGATCGCCGCAAAGCTATGCTCGAAGACATCGCCGTTCTCACTGGTGGTCAGCTAATCACCGAAGATGCTGGTCTGAAGCTGGAAAACACCCGCTTGGAGATGCTGGGTAAAGCCCGTCGCGTCACCATGACCAAAGACAGCACCACAATTGTTGCTGAAGGCAATGAACAAGCTGTTAAATCTCGTTGCGAACAAATCCGCCGTCAAATGGATGAAACCGAATCTTCCTACGACCGCGAGAAGCTGCAAGAGCGTCTAGCTAAGCTTGCTGGTGGTGTCGCAGTAGTCAAAGTTGGTGCTGCCACTGAGACGGAAATGAAGGACAAGAAGCTGCGTCTGGAAGATGCCATCAACGCCACTAAAGCTGCTGTGGAAGAAGGTATCGTTCCTGGCGGTGGTACAACTCTGGCTCACCTGACTCCCCAACTGGAAGAGTGGGCAACTGGCAACCTGAAGAATGAAGAGTTGACAGGTGCGATGATTGTTTCTCGTGCTTTGGCTGCTCCTCTGAAGCGGATTGCTGAAAACGCCGGACAGAATGGCGCTGTCATTGCTGAGCGCGTCAAAGAGAAAGAATTCAACGTTGGCTACAACGCGGCGACCAATGAGTTCGTCGATATGTTTGAAGCTGGTATCGTTGACCCTGCTAAGGTGACTCGTTCTGCTCTGCAAAATGCCGCTTCTATCGCTGGCATGGTGCTGACAACTGAGTGTATCGTGGTTGACAAGCCTGAGCCTAAGGATGGCGCTGGTGCTGGTGCTGGTGCTGGTGCTGGCATGGGCGGCGACTTCGACTACTAATTCTCGCTTTGGGTGGGCATTCTGCCCGCCCAATTATTAAAACAGCTGTTTCCTGGTGGAGACAGCTGTTTTTTTGTTTGAACCGCAAAGACGCATTAGCTATCTTCGCTATAGGGCGCAAAGGAACAGAAAGCGATCGCGTTTATATTTCCGAGTCCCTAAGACTAACCACAACTGTGTTTTTTTGACAACCTATTCTAAGCATAACAATGGCAAAAGCCATCTGAAAACTGAAACCATTAATCAAAGCCAGAAAACAGATATTCCCTATTGTGCGATCGCTTTTTCTAATATCATCTCAGTAAATATACTTGCTTATCTAAAAAAATTGTCATATTTGGCTCAACCAATAGTTTTAAATAAGTAGATCCCCTTAAACCTTTGTTGCACAAAATCACTTTAAGTCTTCGCTTGAAAAATGACATACTCTCTTCAAGTGATGCGGGTAAAGTTCCGGAATTCTTCTGGAACATCTAGCTATAGGTATACGTCACCTTTACCCTCAAAAAATTTAGTTGTAAAAAGTAATAATAACCTTCTTAGCAATTGACCTAAAATTCGTGTAGAATCCGAGCAAAGATGGTGTGTTTTGAGGAGTTTGAGACCGTGAAATCCCCTTTAAGAATAGAGAAGACAGCATCCTCAGCGCTAGTATTTACAGCCTTTGGTTTGCTTGCAGTTAGCATTGCCCCATGCTTAGCAGCACCAGATGTCAACGCAGCTACAATCGCTGAAACAGTCGAGTCTTCAAATCAGGGATTCTCGGCATCTACAGATTTAGCAACGGCAGGGTATACAACAGAGTCAACATCGACTGCAATACCAGTTGAAGAGACAGCTCAAGTCTCCACATCTGCGGAATTATCGCTAATAGCACAAGAAGCCGAGGCAACACCAGCAACAATACCAACAGTTACTGCGAAGATAGCGCCCCTTACCGCCAAAGCCGAGTCGCAACCGACAACCAGCGATGCCGCTGATTTGTCATTGACCAATACCCCCATTGTTGCTGCCAGCAATGGTCAGAGCTTAGAGACTACATCTACTTCAGTTGAGAAAACCCAAACAGATGTTCGCAGTTTGGCGACTCCTGCTAAGACAACACTAGACTCAGTGCAAGCACAAGCGTTGCCATCTGAAAATGTCAGCGATCAGACCTTGCCACTCGCCGATCCTCTAGAAATGGGCGATCCAGAGGCAACGGAAGCTGATCCAATGGGACAAGTTACCAATATTTCCCAGTTGCGCGACGTGCAACCGACAGATTGGGCGTATGAAGCGCTGCGGAGTCTAGTAGAACGCTACGGTTGTATAGCAGGATATCCTGACGGCACATTTCGCGGCAACAGAGCATTGAGCCGCTATGAATTTGCGGCTGGTGTGAATTCTTGCTTGCAACAGATTGAGAAATTAATTGCTGCTAGCACAGCAGACTTCACCACCAAAGAGGATTTAGCGACCTTGCGGCGGTTAGTGGATGAATTTGGGCCAGAAATTGCGACATTGCGATCGCGTGTAGATAATCTGGAAGGTCGCACCGCATTCTTAGAAGCAAATCAGTTCTCCACCACCACAAAACTGTTTGGGCAAGCAGTTTTCGGCGTTCAGGGACGCAATGACAATGATTTTGAACTGTCTAACCTGCGATTTGAAGACCAGAACACAAATATCAATGTCATTAGCAACGTACAGTTGAGTCTGTTTACCCAGTTCAGCCCTCGCAGTCTCTTACTGACCGGACTGCAAGCAGGAGCAGGCAATACAGGCCCTCGTACCTTCAACGACCAGATTTTCCTGGGTTATGAAGGAGACACAGGTAACGACGTGGTGTTGAGTGACCTCACCTATCGCCAACTGATCGGCAATAACTTTGCCTTCATCGTCGGGCCAGAGGGAGTCAACCCGGTTAACGTCTTCCGGGGAGCTAATCGTGTAGAAAGTGCTGGTCAAGGGCCGCTTTCCCGCTTTGCCCAACGCAACCCGATTATTAACACTGGCGGTCGCGGCGGCATAGGCTTTGACTGGCAACTTGGCAGTCGCCTTAGCTTGCAGGCAGTTTATTCAGCCAGCCGTCCAGCAGATTCGTTCCGTGGCGGCATCTTTGGCGGAAATGACGGAGAAACCGCAGCCGGGGCGCAATTGGTCGTTTCGCCCACAAATAACATTGATGTTGCCGTGCAATACGTCAACTCCTACTCTCCGTTTGGAAGATTGAATACTGGTGTTGGCGACGATATCGTCGATTTCGGAATCTTTAGCGGGTCGGGTCGTTCTCCGATTAGTACCAATGCCTTTGGTGCCAGCCTAGAATGGCGAATCTCGCCTCGCATTACTTTTGGCGGTTGGGGAGGCTATACAACTTCAGATGTAAAAGTCGGATCGGGAACTGTGGAAACAGTGAACTGGATGGCTTACCTGAATTTCCCCGATTTGTTTGGTCAAGGCAACCTCGGCGGGATTTATGTTGGTCAGCCTCCCAAGATTACCAGTAGCGATCTTCCTACTGGAAGAAACTATCCCGACGTTATTAGCAAAGGTGGACTCGGAGAGGAAGGTGGTCAGCCATCAAGCACAACTCATGTAGAAGCTTTCTACCGCTTGCGAGTCACCGACAATATCACCATTACCCCTGGAGTCATTGTGCTGTTTAATCCACTTCACAACGACGATAACGACACCATAACTATAGGCTCAATCCGTACTACCTTTACCTTCTAAGTCACGGGCGTTGAGTTTTTCAGGGCGACTATAAGTCGCCCTGAAAAAACCAAAAAAAATTCTAAGTAATCTGGGAACAGGTTTGGTAATAAAAGCGTCATCTACTTAAGAAAGGCACAGCAAGGCTAAAGGACAGTATGAACTGAAGTTTTTATCCCAGTCATACCCGCCCCCGATTCCTAAAATGCCGATCAAAACCTTGTTTATTACTTTCTATTACTTCTAGTTCTGAGCTTGCTCAGGATGAATTCCAGAAGCAATTATTTTCCCTTGTTGAGTATCGAGTTGGGCTAGAACGGTTCCTTACATTGTTATTCACTCACTGATGGAGTCCTTACATGATTGCTAAATCAAATAAGTATGCTGTTTGTTTAGGTCTAGCCGGAGGCTTAGCGATCGCTCTTGCCCCCAACGCTCAAGCCCAACAAGCTACTTCGACTACAACTACAAGCGGACAAGCCCAAAGGGTTCAGATTACAGGTGGTACAGTCGCAGGAACAGCTGCCTTCTTTTCGACGATACAAAATCAATTAGGCTCCACTCCTAACGCTCCAGTTCTGTTTGATGCTACCGTCAACAGTCTTCAACTTCAAACCACTTCCGGAAACACAAACACTGCTACTTTCAAACCGCAAGCAGCCAGTTTCAAAGATACGGGTGCTGGCAACGTTGGTACTCCTGGGGCGGGTGACGAAGCTACCTTGCTTGGCGGCTTATCTGGGATAGCCTCTACATCTAACGGTTTTCTAGTTCCGTTCACCAATGTCCCGACAAGAATAGACTTCAAACTAAATTCCTTTACCACCGATGCCTTTTTGACAGGCTCGTTGATTACTCCTAAGGTGGCAGGTAACGCTCCCCCTGTTTTCCTACCAGTTGCACCTATTACGCTATCTACTCAGTCTCAGACAAACTTTAATTCTAGAAGTGGGTTCCTGCAAGTTGGTCCCTATAATGGACAACTGACTTCGGGTTCCATTGCTTTGCCTCCAACTGTTCGTTTCAGTGCCGGAAGTGGCAACACTCCTAATGTTCCTCCAGTTGTTGTGGGGCAACGAACAAAATTCGAGATTGAGGGCAAAGGATTCGGAACCTTAACTAACACTTTTGCCGAGCAACCTAGTACAACTTCCACAGCAACAGGCGGCACCACCACAGGCGGCACCGGCACCACAACTGGCACCACCGCAACTGGCACCACAGCAACAGGCACCGGCACCACAACTGGCGGCACCACCACAACTGGCAGCAATACAGGCACCACAACAGGCGGCACCACCACAGCAACAGGCGGCACCACAACAGGCGGCACCACCACAGCAACAGGCGGCACCACCACAGGCGGCACCACCACAGGCGGCACCACTGGCGGCACCACCACAGCAACAGGCGGCACCACCACTGGCGGCACCACAGCAACAGGCGGCACCACCACTGGCGGCACTGGGGACGACAGCACAACTAGCAGCACAACGATCGCTCAAAGCTTCGACAGCAAGCTAGCTTTCAAAAGCGATACTGCCCAAACCAAATTCAAAATTGAGGGTGAGGGAAACCAAAAATTCACGGTCGAAGGCACCGTCAATGGCGCTGAGATTCAACTGGGTGGATCTAACATCCGCGAACTGAAACTTTCATCTGGCGTTAACACTTCTCCGATCGACTTTAAAGTTAAAGGCGAAGGTGTTGGCATCACCACGGTGACAGGTGGCAGCACTGTTAGCTATGTAAGCCCGCAGAGCCGAACTGAGTTTGAATTTAAGCAAGATGGCTCTAATGGTTTCACAGCCAAGGGAGATAGTCTGGGTCGTACCCAATTCAAGGTAGGTGCGATCGCCAGTAACTTCGCTTCATACGATGCTTCTGCTAGCAGCACCACCAACAATTTCTACTATGGCAACAGCAGCTATAGCTATGGCGCTGGCGCAAATACAAGCAACAACACAGGCTTCTACTCTTCCCAAAACCAGCAATTCGCCATTAACCTGAACAATAACGTTAACATCGATAACTTCTACAGCAGTGGCGGCGGCAGCTTCAGCTTCGGCGGCGGCGGCAGCTTCGGCAGCGGCGGCGGCAGCTTCGGCGGCGGCAGTGGTAGTGGTACAGGTACAGGTACAGGCTCAGGCTCAGGCACAGGTACTGGTACTGGTGTCGGTACAGGTACAGGCACAGGCACAGGCTCAGGCTCAGGCTCAGGTTCAGGTTCAGGTGTCGGCACAGGCACAGGCACAGGCTCAGGCTCAGGTTCAGGCACAGGCTCAGGCTCAGCTAGTGGCAGTGGCTCAGGTAGTGGCTCAGGCTCAGGCACGACTGTCACACTTTACAACGAGCAAACCATCAACCTGATCGCCCTGAATAATGCTTTCATCAGCAGTTCTTCAAGGCTCTACCCCGTTTTCGCCCCTGGCGGCAATACCAGCGTCAGCGTATCCGTTGAGCGCGGTAGTAACGATCGCATTTTGCTGGTTGAGCGCCAAAATAACGGTCGCGGTAACGCCTACGGTCATTACAAAGACAAGAAAGACCAAGGTCGGGTGGTGCAAGCTTGGCAGCAAGTAGGACCAGGAAGTAAGCTCATCCCTGGTATGACTGGTCTGTATGAGATTCCGACCACTCAGGTTTCTAACCCCCAAGGTTTCGACAACGACGACGACGATAACGACGACGACGATGATAACGGAACCTCTACAACCCCTACCACCGGCACCACAACCACACCGACGACTACATCACCTTCTGGCACAACCACAACTGAGCAAGGTGACGACGACGGTGACGATGACGACGGTGACGATGACGACGATAACGGAGCTTCTACAGCCCCAGCTCCAGCCCCTACAGGCACATCAGCTCCAGCCCCTACAGGCACATCAGCTCCAGCTACAGGTACAGGTAGCACAGGCTTACCCGCTACAGGTCAATAGTAGCTACCACTCAATCGGATGCTGATGCTCTGAATTGAGGAAAAACGTGCAACTCGCGCTCTTAGCAACAGGAGACGAGTTGCCAACACTAGGGTACTGCTAACTTGAGTTAGAAAAGTGATATAGCGATCGCCTCCAGGTCATGAACTGGAGGCGATTTTTTCGTTTATGTAGCCTTAACGACTGTAGCCGCTTCGCCTTGCCGAAGAGTAGTCAAGGGCGAACAAACCAAGCCTGCACAACTCAAGGCTTTATGGCTCTCTAGATGCTAACAATGCCTGACCATTGAACTTTTTTCAGCTTGTCCCGCCGATAAGAGAAGAAAAATTCTGGTTCCTGGTAGGTGCAGTGAGGTGCTACGCTTACTTGTTCGCTACTAACTCCCATCTGTTCTAGTTGTAACTCGTTGACTCGCCGCACATCCAAGCGCACCCGTCCTGGCTGTGAATCTGGCAACAGAGGCGAATTGGGCAACTGCTGCAAGGCATCCAAAATTGCTTCTAAATCTTTTTCTGGGTCTAGCTGTGGTACGATACTAGCCCCAACTTCAGCCGCTACATCAACAGACAGCTGATAGACTTCACCAGTGATCGCAGGCCCCATCGCCACACGCAGATTTTGCAGTTGAGAGCCGTTTGCGAGAAGGTGAGCGATCGCTTGCGGAACAATTTTCCTAGCAGTACCGCGCCAACCTGCATGAACTGCCCCAACCTGCCCCGTTTGGGTATCAGCAATTAAAACCGGAGTACAATCAGCACTTGCTACCCACACCGACTGCTGGGGAAGTTCCGTCACAATCCCATCAGCCGGGGGTAACTCTTGACAATCGGCAGCCTCTTCAATTTGGGAAGGTGTCATCACAACATTGCCATGCACCTGTTTAACTCGATAAACCTGAGCGTCTGGCTGTAAAACCCCCACTAATTCCGCCGGATAGCGCGGCGAAAATTGTTGCGTAAAAAAACCGTGAGGCCAGTTTCTTAGCAAGCTACAAGTTAAATAGGGCAATCCTTCCCAATTATGCCAATTCCAGATATTAGTAAGATTTTGCGATTCTCCTGCGCCCAAATTCAGATCGGTGCGGGAAAGCATTGCCATCTGTTAACACTCCTCAAATGTCAGTGAGATCATGCTAACTTATGTAACCAATTAGTGATTTTGTATTAACGGCATTTAATTGACATCTTGCCCTATTCTCAATAAGCCTCAAAACTAGCCAAGAAATAAATTTCTTGGCTAATAGCGAAAGTCCCTTAAAATAGACTGAAATCTTTATATAATCAGCCTTTAGTCCTCTTAAGAGGACTAAAGGCTATTAGCCAGAAATTTTAATCTCTGGCGGGTTATTGCAACTGGTCTAAGATGTGGCATTTAATCAACATTGGCTGAAAGCCTCGGTAGGGGAAGTGCCTCTAAAGCTTTCCTATCATATATTTGAGACACTTCCCTCCACCAACCAAACCGTCTGGAAATTGATGGATCAAGGGGCAGAACCGGGAACGGTAGCGATCGCTCTTGAACAAACTGCTGGGCGGGGTCAGTGGGGTCGTCAATGGCAATCAAGCCTCGGTGGACTTTACCTATCCCTAGCCCTAGCTCCCAACCTACCAGCAACAAATAGCGCTCTTCTGACTTTATGCAGTGCTTGGGGAATTGCCACAGCATTACGTAGTCACAGCATCCCAGTATTTATTAAATGGCCCAACGATTTAATACTTTGGGGACGCAAACTAGGCGGCATTCTCACCGAAACTAGAGTACAGCAGGGAAAAATTACCAAAGCAGTCGTAGGCGTAGGGATTAACTGGGCTAACCCAGTACCTGAAACGGGAATTAATTTACAATCATTCTTTGAACAACAGCCACAACAAGTAATTTCATCCCTGGAAAGTCTAGCAGCAATTACTCTACAGGGAATTTTTACCGGATACCAATACGCCTCGCCGAAACAGATAGAGACTCTGTTACCCTCTTACTTAGAGCTTCTCACTAGCAAGGGTCGTTGTGTAATCGTAAACGGACGTTCTGGAGTCGTTGTGGGAGTCGCACCTACTGGCGAACTGCGAGTCCGCTTGTACTCAGGAGCCGCAGCCGAAGAAATTTGCCTCCAGCCCGGTACAATCAGTCTGGGCTATGAACGGTGATTTTTCCAGCTCCAGGGTGAAATGGGTGAAGACTTACCAGACTTAACTATTGAGAGCCAGTGAAATGAGGAGTGATTCCCAAATGCAAGAGCGAAACCACCCTAGTTGTACTTTGTTTGGCTTATTCTGCCGCCGTAAAGTGCTGATGCAGGGACTGAGTTGGATTGGCGGTATCGGTGTCATCAGCAGCGGCTGGGTTGTGGCCCAGACCGATCCGAGTATAGACAACATAGGCTCGTCCACAACCCAAGAAGCACCGCCTGTTGTAAGATTTGAGTCAAACTCGCCGCGTCCGCCAGCACCTCCGGCTGCACGTCGCCGCTCTATTGCACAACCAGAACGGGCTATTGTCCCCCGTCGTCGCTCGGCACCAACAGCGTCAGAGCCTAGTGTAGTTCCCCGTCGTCGTTCAGAAAAGCCAGTTGCTTCCCGCGGCCGCCGCTCAACACCAAAGCCAATTGCTTCCCGCCGTCGCCGTTTGGCACCAGAATTAGAGCAAGCGTCAGCTGCTTTCCGCCGCCGCTATTCACCCGCCACCGAGCCTAGTGTAGTTCGCCGCCGTCGCTCAGCACCAGCAGTGGAGTCAACTGCCGTATCTAGAGAACCAGAACTTTCTGCCCCAAATTTGTTGGAGCCAAATGCGATTTCTTATGTGAAGCCTCCTAAGCTTGCACCAAGCACATCAGGGGAGCCAGAGATTGCATCCAGCGACTACAACAATAACTACATCGATCCTACAGATTACAGTCTTGGAGCGACAAGTGGAGGCGAGGAGCTTAGTGCCTCTTATGAGGAACCGCCTGAGGTTGTGTTGTCCGAACGCTCAACTGGATGCCAAAGTGTTTTACAAAGCGGAGAGGGATTATCCGGCGGGCTTTGTGGTGGTGGTAGGGTAGCCTCTAGAAGACGCGATCGCGTAACCGCTAACCTAGCTTCTTCTCCCAGAAGCCGTAGAACTTACGGAAATGAGGTACGGCAAGCTATCAGGGCTAGAGAGTCCGGGAATCGAGCTGAAGTAACAGAAGCTATCAGGGCTGTAGGAAACCGCTCCGGGTTACGGCGCTCTCGTCTGGCATCTAGGCTAGAACGCAATAACCGCCGGGGAACCCTGTTGGCATCTGCCGGGCCTGTGCAAATTGGCCCGATTCGCGATCGCAGTAATCGCACTCGTTACCGTCGCAACAGGACTTCCTCCTCAGCGCCTGCGATCGCTTCCAACTTCCAGTCAGAACGCGAATACACACCACAAAATATACCCAGTTACAAGCCACCAATCCCCACCATTTTTCGAGGCTTGAGCAACGGCAACACCAGTTTAATTTTCCCACTGGCGGTTCCGGCACCAATTACCTCACTGTTTGGCTGGCGGGTGCATCCGATTTCCGGTAGTCGCAGATTCCACGCAGGTACTGACCTGGGCGCACCGATGGGAACGCCAGTTCTAGCAGCATACGCTGGTAGAGTAGCGATCGCGGACTGGATGGGCGGTTACGGTCAAGCCATTGTCCTCCAGCACAACGAAACCCAAGAAACCCTCTACGCTCACCTCTCAGAAATTCTTGTCCAACCAGGTCAAGTTATCGAACAGGGAACCGTAATTGGGCGAGTTGGCAGCACTGGCAATTCCACAGGCCCCCATCTCCACTTTGAAGTCCGCCAGTTAACCGAGTCAGGCTGGACGGCGATGAACTCAGGCGCTCAACTAGAGTATGGTTTGGCGCAACTGATCAAAGCCTTACAAGTAGCCCAGGCACCTCCTCAAACAACCCCTCAAACAACTCCTCAAACAACCCCTCAAACAACCCCTCAAACAACTCCTCAAACAACCCCTCAAACAATGCAACCAGACAGTTAAGAAGGCAAAACGTAAAAGTCAAAGGCAAAAAATTAATATTTTTTCTCTTTTTTGCCTTTGACTTGTCTTGCTCCAAGATTCGGAAAACACAGCTACACCCTTTCACAGATATCCGTGTTCTGCCAAGAATGAGGGTGTGATATTATGCAAACCAACAGTAGCGGGTGTCTCTTCCTCAACCGCAATAGCTGGATTACGCAGAAATTTTTCTACATATTTGCCCAGAATATCGGCTTCCAAATTTACCAAACCGCCAGTCTGTAAATAAGCAAGATTCGTCTCGGCATAACTGTGAGGAATTACAGCAACCGTAAACCAGCTGCCAGCCTGGTCGCAATCTGCCACCGTCAGACTCACCCCATTGACAGCAATGCTGCCTTTGGGGATGATGTACCGTGCAACTCCCGCAGGTGCCGCAAAGCGCATCTCCCAAGAGTTAGAGGTTTGTAAAGATTCCTTTAAATAGCCAATTCCGTCTACGTGGCCAGTCACAAAATGCCCCCCCAGCTTGCTGCCAACCCGTAGAGACGTTTCTAAATTCACATAGGCGGCGGCTTGCTGTCGCTGCCCCAAAGTTGTGCGTTTGAGAGTTTCCGGAGAAGCGGCTGCCACAAAACCTTCGGGCAAAATCTCCTCAACCGTCAGACAAACGCCATCAACTGCCACACTGTCACCGATGGCAAGAGTCGGTAAAATCATCTGGGAGGCATCTCCAAGGGCTGAAAGCTCAAAGCGGTCTTCTCCCAAGGGATACATGGTTCCCAATGCTTGAATTAATCCGGTAAACACTATTTTTCGCTGAAATTAGGTAAATAACGGTGATTAGTCTCTGGCTAATGGCTAACTGCTAATTGTTTCAAAACAATTAGCAGTTAGCCATCAGCAGTTAGCAATTAGCAACGGACAATACGAGGTCTATATTTTTTAGTAAAATTCCCAGCCCAATCGACCTAAGACTGCGGCATACTGGGAAATACAGCTTGGTTGATCCCAACTTAACCAAGTCTTCACAGCTGGTTGTACCGTCGCTTGGTAAGGTGATTAGAACCGCAAGCGTATTTGTTAAATCCCAGATCCGTCTAATACCAGTTTATAGCTTTGCTTTACCCACCCCGACGCCTACCGTGTTCTAGAGGCCAAGCTGATGATTGAAATGAGAGTTGCTGGAATTGCATTAGATGCCGTCACGCGCAGTCCGATAGTATTGCTCAAAGATGCTTCGGAGCGACGGGCATTGCCAATCTACATTGGACAAGATCAGGCAAAGGCAATTATCAGTGCTTTGGAAAAACAGACTCCTCCCCGCCCTCTCACTCACGATTTGATTGTCAATATTTTAGAAGCGTGGAATATGACTCTGGAGAGAATCATTATTCACTCGCTTCAGGACAATACATTTTACGCGATCCTGAGCGTTCGCCAAGGTGAGGTAAAAAAGGAGATTGATGCTCGTCCTAGCGATGCGATCGCTGTTGCCATCCGCACTGATAGTCCCATCTGGGTGATGGAAGAAGTCGTTGCCGATGCCTCAATTCCCGTTGACCGCGATGCTGACGAAGCAGAACGTCGAGCCTTCCGAGATTTTGTCTCCAAGCTCCGACCAGAGGATTTGATTCAGCGAGGAGGTTTGAGCGAGTAGCAATTTTTAATTTTGGATTTTAGATTGAAGAATTGGGGCATCTAGCCTCCAAGTAAAGATTCATAGGCTTGACTAGGCGCTATTTAATCCAAAATCCAAAATTTAAAATCCAAAATTGATATGCGTTATCGGCGGTTTGGAAAAACGAATCTACCACTATCGGTGTTTTCTATAGGAACTATGCGCTGTCTGGCTTCTGAAGAAAATGCACGCCAGACAGTACAGCAGGCTGTTTCTTTAGGAATTAATCACTTAGAAACGGCTAGAGGTTATGGCAAAAGCGAGCAGTATCTTGGTGCTGCCTTAAAAGCTGGATTACCTCTGTCGCGAGAGCAGCTTTACATCACTACCAAAATTCCGCCGACACCTGACGTTGATACTATGCGTCAGTACATCGACGAGTCCCTGTTGAGACTACAGCTGGACTACGTGGATTGTCTGGCAATTCATGGCATTAATACTTGGGAACATCTGGACTGGGTGCAGTCCGGCTCTATGCAGGCGGTAGCAGAAGCCGTAAAAAGCGATCGCGTCCGACACGTTGGTTTTTCTACTCACGCACCGCTGGAGGTCATTCTGGCGGCGATTAACACCGACCTGTTTGAATTTGTTAACCTGCACTATTACTACTTCTTTCAGCACAATGCTCCAGCGGTTGAGTTAGCTCACAAAAAGGATATGGGCGTTTTTATTATTTCGCCAGCGGATAAAGGAGGACAACTCTACACTCCACCAGAAACCCTGAAACATCTGTGTCAACCTTTCTCGCCACTGGAGCTAAATTACAAATTTTTATTAAGCGATCGCCGGATTACCACCCTCAGTATAGGTGCAGCTAACCCAGAGGAACTGAGGGAGCCTTTGACTGTGGCTGAGGGCGATGAATTTCTCACCCAGGCGGAAGTTGAAGTTTTTGGGCGCTTGGAGACTCATTTAGTAAAGACTCTCTCCACTGACCTGTGTAGCCAATGCTACGCCTGCTTACCTTGCCCAGAAAATATCAATATCCCGGAAGTGTTGCGGCTGCGTAATTTAGCTGTTGCTTACAACATGACCGAGTATGGTAAATACCGCTACCGGATGTTTGAAAACGCAGGCCACTGGTTTTGGGGAAGCAAAGGCGATCGCTGCACCGACTGTGGTGATTGTCTGCCCCATTGTCCCCAAAATCTGGACATCCCAGCCCTTTTGCGAGACTCGCACCAGCGTCTCAATGGGAAAGCTGGCCGTCGGCTTTGGGAATAACTATCATCGGATTGGGGATTGGGGATTAGGGATTGGGTAGACTTCGGGAAAGCTTCCTAGTCCCCAGTCCCCAGTACACGAGTCCCTAAATAGATTCTTTCCATTCAGCAAAGCCGAATTTTGTCTATAGCAGAAACGTCTCCAAGGTTGAATTAAATAAACATTACTGCCAAACAAGAAAGTGATTTGCTCTCTTATTTAATCAAATATTCCCTAAAATTTTCAAATATTACCAATAAATTTCTTTTGCTTGTAAAAAAGCAGAATTATAGATGAATAATAAAAATATTAAGGCTTCTTTAGAAAACGGAAGCCTAAACAAAGCAAACTTTCAGGTAATTAGCAATAGCGGTTGCATTTTCTGGTAAAAACAGAATTAGCTATAATTAACAAGTTAAGAGGGTTAAAAAATGTAAATAAATATTCAAATATAAGGATAATGTGGATACTGCGCTGGTTGTGAAGTGGTCGTTAGCAAGCAGTTGTTAATTATAGAGAAAAGGACAAGACTAGTAGAAAGCTATGAAAAAGATTTTAGTAATAGAAGATGAAGAATTTGTCCGGTACAATATTTTAGAACTGCTGGAGGCAGAAAATTTCGATGTTACTGGTGCAGAAAATGGCTTAATCGGGGTACAAATGGCAAGAGCTATCGGCCCCGATTTAATTATTTGTGATGTTATGATGCCCGAACTGGACGGTTATGGGGTGCTGAAAACGCTACGTCAAGATCCGATGACGGCGACAATTCCCTTCATTTTCCTGAGCGCTAAGGCTGAACGAGGCGATTTGCGTCAAGGTATGGAGCTTGGCGCGGACGACTATGTAACTAAGCCGTGTACGCCAGATGAACTGCTAGGCGCGATCGCTGCCCGCCTAAAAAGACAAACAGCCATTACTCAACCCTATACCGTGGCACTCAGACAAGCAGCAGAAAGACTAAATCACTTACTTTATTACGACAACATTACTAACCTTCCCAATCGGTTGCTATTGCGAGAACGGTTCAGTCAAATAATAGACACTAGGGAGCGAGGGAGAGAGCTAGACGGGTTCAGGAGCAGCGAGGAATTAGAATCTACATTCTCACCATCCCAAATCCCCTTCAGCGAAGCTTCCTTGCAAAGTTGGGTTCCACTTCTGTACCTGGGATTGGATCGGTTCAACCGCATTAACGAGGGCTTAGGAAATCAAAATAGCGACAGATTAATTAAAAAAATTGCCGAACGGATAACAGCCTGTCTTAGCAAACAGGACACTATCGCTCGCTTGAATGCCGATCAATTTGTAATTATTCTAGCAACCTTAAGTCAAAGACAAATGGTTGCCAGTGTTGCCCAAGCCATAGTGTCATCTATTAATGAATCTTTCACCTTAGAAAGCGGTGAAGTTTTCCTCTCTGCCAGCATTGGCATAGCCTTTTATCCAAGCAATGGGCAGGATCTAGACAGCCTGATGAAGAAAGCTTCAGCGGCGATGTTTTATACCCAAAAACTTCAGGGGAATAACTATCAGTTTTACACTCCAGATATAAATGTCGGTTCTAGCGAAGAACTGGAGCTAGAAGCGAGTCTGCGTCGTGCCTTAGAACAAAAAGAGTTTCAGGTTTATTATCAGCCGATTGTAAATCTTTCCTCTGGGAAAATTATCGGTGCTGAAGCCTTGGTGCGTTGGCAGCACCCCGTCCGGGGAATGGTTTCACCAGCAGAGTTTATTCCTCTGGCAGAAGAGACAGGCTTGATTGTTCCGCTTGGGGAGTGGGTGTTGCAAACTGCCTGCGCTCAAGCTCAGAGATGGAGAGATACTGGATTTTCATCGTTCCGGGTGTCGGTGAATTTGTCGGGGCGGCAATTCAGTCAACCGGAGCTGAGTCAGCGAATTGTGCAGATATTAGAAAGTGTCGGTGTTAATCCAGCTACTTTGGGATTAGAGCTGACTGAGAGCATTTTGGTGGAAAATGCTACAGGCGCGATCGCTACCTTAAACGAATTGAAACAACTGGGCATTCACATAGCCATTGATGATTTTGGCACAGGCTATGCTTCCCTGAGCTATCTCAAACAATTTCCCTTTGATACCTTAAAAATCGATCGTTCTTTTGTCTCTGATGTCACCAGCGATGCCCAAAATCAAGCAATTATGACTGCTGTAATTCAACTGGCTCACAATCTCAATCTCAAAGTCACGGCGGAAGGAGTAGAAACTGAAGCTGAACTGGCATTCTTAAGCCAGCAGCAGTGCGATGCTATGCAAGGCTATCTGTTCAGTCGTCCTATACCCGCAGCTGAGATGGAAATGATGCTGTTGAGGGGTAAACGTTTGTTACTTTAAGCTTTCCCCCTTGTAGTAGACACTTTTAAAGCCGGGAACCTTAGCCAACAATCCCTAGACAATAATAGAAACGAGATTAAAGTAAGTAAAAATGAAACTTCAAGGAAAACAAAACAGGAAACAGCAACCAGGAAAAAATATTGTTTATTACTTATTTCCTATTATTTATTGTCTATCGCCTTTTTTAGTGCAAGCACAAACACCATCCGTGCTGCTGCCTTCTACCAAACCTTTAGAATTCAAATTGCTCAATCCAGAGGCAATACCGCCAAGGGGCAATGTCATTACAGCAAATAGTATGTCAGAGACGGGGCTAACAAATCCTAGTCTCTGGTGGGCTGACGAACAGTTCGGTGGCAAGCTTTTGGAAAACTGGTTAGCGTACCCTAATGAGCGTCGGGTGGATTTGATAGTAAACCGCCAACTTTGGAGTATTTTGGACTATATGGGGCGCTATAGTTTTGTCAACAAAATGGGTACGGTTGCTAGAGATTTCGGCTACAGCACTAGGGTTTTTATTGTTAACCAGCCGGATGAAGCACTGGCTACCTACACCTGTGATTTTAGTACCAGTAGCCCTGTGTGCGATCTGAACATACAATCCATTGGTCAGGATAGTTGGCGGGTTCGGTCTAGAAATTAAAAATGGTAGTGGTAAATATGTAGTGATAACCACCTAAACTTGCAAGCATTCAAGCATAAGACAAGGCTACGGGGTAGTGGTATAGAAGTAGTGATAAATCTACTTATACCTCCTACCGTACAAGGCTTTGAACATTGAATATCACTACCGTTGATTTATACTCTGGGCCAACGGCAGATGCGTCAAGGTTTGCAGCAAGCGCAGTCGGGAAGAAAAATCAGCGTCAGCAAGTTGACGGAACGTCCGACGTTCCATTGGATATTTCAATGTTTCTAAGCCGTACATTTACTAATTGCCAACGGCGTGAAGCAAATCTCTAATCAGACGGATGAAGAATTATGGATACTTGTGTTTTTCCCGGATACCTGTCGTTACTACTATTTACCTTCGTGAGAGACATTCTTTTAATCTTGACAAATTAAACACAATGAAGCTTGATTTTTAAAGCGTTAGCTGACTTACCAGGAAGATAGCGCTAAGCCAGTCATTGAAAGAAAATTCCCATTTAGGAAGAGTTTCTGAGTTGACTTCTCTAAAATACCAATTTATTCTGAATATTGTTGAGAGTTAAGCTAAATTGTTGACTAACTTGCCTTGCCAGCCGGATAAGCAATCACAATTCCAAGGATGTGACAGTTTAGGGTGCGGAATGTGGGTTAAAATATCCTCTAAGTCCTAAGTCTTTCAATACGGCAAGAAGAACCTCAAGTGAGATTGAGGCAATGAATATGATCCGCAAAGGACAAGTCAATGGAATCGACAAAGGACAATTGAATGGAATCGACAAAAGGGATAGTGTGTCTCAAGCAAAGTTTATCCAAGAAATCTTTAGACTTATCGCTTAAGGCAACGAGATTGACACAGAGCATTTGTCACCGAGAAGTTTTTGTGACACAACCAGAAAGTCTAGACTATTAAGAACCCTTAGACGAACAGGATGCGTCATGCCGACCTATCGCTCCAAAACCTCCACCCAGGGACGCAATATGGCCGGTGCCCGCGCTCTCTGGCGCGCCACCGGAATGCACACCGAGGATTTCGAGAAGCCAATCATTGCAGTTGCCAACTCCTTTACCCAATTCGTACCCGGTCACGTTCACCTGAAGGATCTGGGTCAATTGGTGTGCCGTGAGATTGAAGCCGCCGGTGGTGTCGCCAAGGAATTCAACACCATTGCCGTGGACGATGGCATCGCTATGGGCCATGACGGGATGCTCTACAGTCTGCCCTCACGCGAGATCATCGCCGATTCGGTTGAGTACATGGTCAATGCCCATTGTGCCGACGCGCTGGTCTGCATTTCCAACTGTGACAAAATCACCCCCGGAATGTTGATGGCAGCCCTGCGTCTCAACATTCCCGCCGTATTCGTCTCCGGCGGACCTATGGAAGCTGGCAAGACCAAGCTCTCGGAACACAAACTAGACCTAGTGGATGCGATGGTGGCTGCCGCGAACGACCGTATCAGCGATGAGGTGGTCGAAGAGTATGAGCGTTCCGCCTGCCCAACCTGCGGCTCTTGCTCCGGTATGTTCACCGCCAACTCAATGAACTGTCTCACGGAGGCAATCGGTCTTTCCTTACCTGGCAATGGCACTGTGCTAGCGACCCATTTCGACCGTAAGGATTTATTCCTCAACGCCGCAAAGACCATTGTCAGCATTACCCGCCGTTACTACGAGCAGGACGATGAATCGGTACTGCCCCGCTCTATCGCCAGTTTCAAAGCGTTTGAAAATGCCATGAAGCTGGACATTGCAATGGGCGGGTCCACCAACACCATTCTGCACTTGCTGGCTGCTGCTCATGAAGCCGGGGTCAATTTTACCTTGACCGACATTGATCGTCTCTCGCGCCAAGTTCCGCAACTCTGCAAGGTGGCACCAAACACCCCCCAGTATCATGTGGAGGATGTCCACCGAGCCGGTGGTATCCCCGGCATTCTCGGTGAGCTGGATCATGCCGGACTGCTCCACACGGATGTGCCAACAGTTCACAGTAAGACGCTCAAAGAAGCCCTTGATCGCTGGGATGTCATGCGTACCGATGACGAAGCCGTCCACACCTTCTTCAAAGCTGGCCCGGCTGGGATTCCAACTCAGCAAGCGTTCAGCCAATCGACCCGTTGGCCATCACTCGACTTGGATCGAGAAAACGGCTGTATCCGCCGCCTCGAAAACGCCTACAGCAACGAGGGCGGACTGGCTGTGCTATACGGCAACCTGGCTGAGCGCGGTTGTATTGTGAAGACGGCAGGCGTAGACGAAAGCATTCATCTTTTTGAAGGCAAGGCGCGCATTTATGAAAGTCAGGATGCCGCTGTCAAAGGAATTCTTAGCGATGAAGTAGAACCAGGCGATGTGGTAATCATTCGCTATGAAGGCCCGCGCGGTGGACCTGGTATGCAGGAAATGCTCTATCCAACCAGTTACCTGAAATCCAAGGAACTGGGCAAGGCTTGTGCATTATTGACCGACGGTCGCTTCTCCGGCGGGACTTCGGGACTCTCGATTGGTCATGCCTCTCCGGAGGCGGCGGCGGGCGGCAACATTGCTCTGGTTCAGGACGGCGATCGCATCCTCATCGACATCCCCAATCGCAGCATCAATGTGGAGCTATCGGCGGAGGAATTAGCCAACCGTCGTGCTGCAATGGAAGCAAAGGGCAAAGATGCCTGGAAGCCTGCACAGCCCCGGCAGCGTCGGGTGAGTGCGGCACTCAAGGCTTATGCCCTGCTGGCAACTAGCGCGGATCAAGGCGCGGTACGAAACCTGGAAATGCTGGAGTAGAGAAATACCCAGACACAAAAACGGGGTTGTGTCGCTTGCAATAGGTAAATGGTAAGGTGGGAAAGCCTATCCTTACCTCCCCTCGCTCCTAGTGTCTACTCCTTCTGTGTTTAAGTGCTGACACCAGCCGCAAAGTAGCATTTCAAACATTTACTTGGTAAAGGTTTCAGCCTTTTTTACTGAAGTTCTCCATACAAATGTACTAATTTATATTGAAGTCCTTGCTATATCTGGGACAACGCTATTGATCTTCAGAAATATGTACCCATGTAAGCTGTCGCAATGATAGTGCGATCGCACTATCATTGCAACCGACAAAAAATCAATTGAAACCGGCACTGCATAGAGAGAGTTTTCATCGATTTTACACATGTAAAGGCGACAAAAATGGTGGAAAGTCCCTCTAGGTAGAAGTTTTGAGCTTTTGCCAGGGGGAGATTTTAGCTTAATCGGCAGCGCGGGTTGGGTTCTCATAACAACTCCACCTAAAACAGTATTTGGGTACTGGTAAATATATAGTGAAAAAATTACTACCTACATAGCGACGCATTATAGTAGTGGATAAAGGTAGTGGTAAATATATAGTGAAAAAATTACTATTTAGATAGCGACGCATTATAATGATGGATAAAATACCAGATAGCCCCAATGTGGTTTTCTACCTTTTTATAAAAAGACAAAGTTTTCCTAACCAATTAAGAAATTCTTTGACGCATCATATTATTAAACCTCTCAATATGGTTGGTCAGCCCACTCTTTTTACCTACGTCTTTATGCCGTTCGCTTGGAATAACTTGCTCATAAGCCGCCCAATAATCTGTATAACAAACAGCACATTGCCCGGAGGCGGAGCGTCTCCGGCTCCGCGATAAATTCATGGGAGAGAATCCCATAATCCTCTAGCCCCTTGTTCGCTGTACTCGCCAATATAACAACCGACAATCTTTCTATTTCTTTTATCCAATGCTAATCAAATCCACTGCTTATTACCTTTATGATTAACGAATGGCCAAGCTTCATCACATTCGATGTGTAATTTAAATTTAGGTTTCCTTGAAACTTTTACCTGCTTGGGAAATGAAGCATATTTAGTATTAACGTAGTTTTGAAGCCATTTTTGAGAAACGCTAGTTACTAAGGGAAATTCCTGCTAAGGAAATTTTCTCCATTAACATTTTGTCAATGTAAGTCAACGTATGCTTATCAATGATCTTATTCTTAGGGTTTCCAACAAATTGCGTGCCACAATCTTGACATTTATATTTAGGTTTTTTATTGTAGAATCCTGCCATTTTTAACAATATGGTTAGAACCGCAACGAGGGCACTCAGTCTTAGAAGTAAACATAATTACTAAAAATTTTTATATTTTTTAAGAACTATAGCATTTATAGCAATTCTCAGAGTTATGGGGTACGATGTGGTGCAAGTATATAAATTATAAAAATCAGCAATGAGACCTTATCCGATTGAGTTTCGGCAAAAAGTAATTGAAGTCTATG
>NZ_JAMPKJ010000024.1 GCF_039962115.1 Funiculus sociatus GB2-C1
ACCGCGGGCACAAATCCTTTTGCCATGATCTCTGCTGGGGGCTAGGGGATAAGCTAGAGCATCTTCTAATTTAATCGTTCTTGTCACCCCTGCCACTCAAGGCGAATGTTCACTACCTCTTAACCCATTACTCAGCCAAACCGTCTGTATGTTTGGCTACGCTTTTAGATGCGCTTACCCTGCGCCATTAGCAACCTTGAGTACGATTTGCTCACAGTATTACAAAACAAAGCTGAAGCGCTGAAAGCATATGAGACTTATATACAAGACGCGCAACAAATGGGATCTCAGCCTTGTGCAGAACTCTTCCAGAAGTTGCAACAAGAAGATATGAAGCACGCGCAGGAAATCCGCCAGCATCTTCAGGAAGTGATGCAAAAAGGCAAAATGTAGCCGACATCAGGTGAGGCGATTAAATTAGTTTTTTAGGGTGGGCAATGCCTACCCTACTTACTGTATGCTAAGTGTCATAAATCGCTTCACGCGCTATGACATCAACCACGTTATTAATATTTGCTGCGGCTGGAATATTTTCCGGAATACTCGCGGGATTTTTAGGAATTGGCGGTGGCACGGTTCTTGTACCATTATTAGTAGCATTAGGTTACAAGCCAGTTGAAGCCGTTGCTACCAGCAGCCTAGCAATTTTAATCACCGCAATTTCTGGCAGTGTCCAGAATTGGCGCATGGGGCTATTCAGCTTTAATCGAGTAATTGCCATCGGATTTCCCGCTATAGTGACAGCCCAAATTGGGGCATATTTAGCAACTCGTTTTCGCCCTTATTTGCTCTTAGCATCTTTTGGATTATTGCTACTTTTAAATATATATTTAGTTGAACTACGAAAACAACTGACAGCAAAAAAGAAGTTGGAAGAAGAGCAGGGAATAGACGCAGAAGCGCAGCAACTTAAGACTCAACACTCAAACATTTTTTTCAATCCCAATATTGCTAGAATTTTCACAGGAAGCACCGCTGGAATACTAGCAGGATTGTTTGGGGTTGGTGGGGGTGTAATCATGGTGCCTCTACAAATATTACTATTAGGAGAAACCATCAAAGTTGCCATTCAAACAAGTTTAGGTGTCATTGTCATTACTGCCATATCCGCTTGTGTGGGACACGCCTTGCGAGGTAATGTCTTATTTACAGAGGGTTTCTTGTTAGGAGCCGGTGGTTTTTTAGGAGCGCAAATTAGCACCCGTTTTTTGCCAAAGTTACCCGATGAAGTTGTTAGTTTAGCCTTTCGTACACTGCTGGGAATTTTATCAATTTATGTTTTCTGGCAAGCATGGCAAAGTTATAACAGCTAATTCCGCGTTACCAGGCTGAGGCTGGTAACGCTTTCAGGGAATATGTGAGGCAGAGTTTCAGACTAGGCAATGAGAATTACACTAAAGGCAGTAAAATTTGAGAAGGAAAATCTTTCCCACTTCGCACAGTTAAAGTAATAATTTGAGCTGCAATTAAAGCGGTTTCACTAGGGGAAGAACCAGTACCGGGATTAACAGGATAAGCGGGAAAACAAGCTGCACTTAAACTAAGCCGTAGACAATTACCTTTGTCCAATCGCGCACAAGTTGCTTGCAAAATAACTTTTAAAGGTGCCGTTTCTTGATTCGGTTCAACCCGCACATATCCTTGAGTAAAATTGTAGACAGTGCCATCTGTTCGCACTTCCGACAACACTGCACATAAGTCAAAACAGGGTGTATCTGCTATAGCATAAACTTCTACAACTACATCTCCAGCAAGATGTAAATCTGACTCTATCGGTGCAGAAGTATAGGTTAAAATATCCGTGCGACAATCAAGGCTAGAACGGTCAAAGGAACCAGCAGGAATTGTAGCATGACCTCCTAAAGCGGGAACAGGTCGCCAAGGATCGTGAACCAGTACATCAGAAGAATTTTGGATAAATTGTTTCGCCTGTCTTATCAACTTACCTGCATCATCCCGCATACTAGCTAAACCAGAACTTTGCAGAAAATAGGATTTATGATTATCGCTAGGGAAAGTTTCAAAAAATCGCCATTTGTTACTACCCATTTCAAATAAATTAACAGGCGGTTCATTCAATAATCCTGTATCAATACCTTTGAGAAACTGGTCAAACCATCGAATTTGCAATTTATCAATTGAACTATTAGCCTCTGCACCATAATCTACATTCCCTACTTTTCGACCCCAAGGTAGATGCGCCCAAGGGCCAATTACTAAATGCTGAGGAAAGGCGCTACGAGATGCCATTTCTTTGTATAAATGCAAAGTTCCGCGCAGGAAAGTATCAAACCATCCGCCAACGTGCAGCATCGGCAAATCAACATCTTGCAAATGCTGTTTTGGTGAAAGGTTTTCCCAATATTCACCGGGTTGAGGATGGTCTAACCATTCGTGATAGAAAGAGTCAGGCGCTAGGTTTTTCAGAATTTCCGGACGGGCAGGAATTTGGTCATAAACTGGTAAGTTACGAGAAGCTGTAAAAAGAGCTTGATACGCTTTTTCATCTCCTAGCAATCTAGCGGTTTCTGTTGCTAGTTGAATCGCCCAGCCGAGATTGGCTTGGAAACAAAATGCTCTGTTTTCATACGCCCAATCTGTATATAAATCGTAGCCAATCATGGCGGGACAAACCACTTTTAATGCCGGGGGATGTGCGGCGGCGGCGTAAAGCTGGGTCATTCCCTGATAGGAAAACCCATACATTCCAACATTTCCATTACTACCTGGTAAATTCGCAGCCCAATTAACTGTGTCAAAACCATCTTCAATCTCGTGGGAAAATAGTTTAAATTCGCCCTCTGATGTGCCGCGTCCCCGAACATCTTGAATTACCACAATGTAGCCTTGGGCGGCGTACCAGGTAGGATGGGCATAGACAACGGTGGATGCGATCGCTTTCCCATACGGCTGTCGCATCAGCAAGACGGGAAACTCACCCTCCGCATCCGGTCGATAAATGTCCGCATCCAAGCGCACCCCATCTCTGGTAAGCATTGAGGCAGTTTCTTTGGGAAAAACATTTAGCATGGAACTAGAGAATCTACTCTACCCAATACTGCTAAATCCTCTTCATCCAATTCCACTGGCATACCGCTACGAATTAATTCTGCAAAGTCTTCATTTGGCACCATAATACACAGCGCATACAAGCGAGTAGAACCCGTATTTTCAATTTTATGGATGCCAGTTGGAGGAACTAAAATACTATCTCCAGCGCCAATTGGTACAGTTTTCCCATCACAAGTAGCTTGCCCTTCCCCTTTAAGAATGAAAAACATTTCTACAGCGAATTGGTGCCGATTTGGGGGAGTTTTCCCGCCAACATCGAAAATTTCTACACAAAAAGTTAAGGACATATGCGCCGTTTTCGGCTCAAACACAATCGCTAAACGATTACTATCCTGGGGACTAATACGATAGACTTGGTAATCTTTGGGAGACTTGAGGACAGGAATCACGCAACGGGCAGCATCCATAAAGGTTTCACCTTTGCTAATTGAAGGATGGCTAATTGTGGTTTTTATGACTATTAGCCATTAACCAGTTGTAATTGCTTCTAAGATAGCTTGAGAATCTGTCACGAACCCAAAACACTGTTTAACGTTATAAAGTGTAGCTTGCCAGCAATATTCTGGAGAGGTAGTAGCAGTGCAATCTGTAACTAAAATGCAGTCATAGCCAAGAAAGTTGGCATCTTGTAAGGTAGCCATCACGCATTGATCGGCATTCACCCCCGCAAAGAAGATAGTAGTTTTTCCCAGGTTCCGTAAAATACTATCGAGGGGAGTATCCCAAAAACCGCTCATCCTGTACTTATCGACGCGAATATCTTCCGGCTTTTGTTCCAATTCATCCACCACCGCCGCCGCCCAACTACCCGCCATCAGCACTTTAGCATCAGCTTCGGGCAAGCGATCGCCTAAACCAACACCATCTCCTGTTGCGTTATAAACATGATGCACTCCTGCACTAATATTCAACAAATCGGGGCGATTTCCCCAATTTAGCCAAATTACAGGCACGTTTGTATCTCGCAATTTTGGCAGTAAATTGTTTAAGGGATTTATGGGATTCCGTGCAGGTGTCACGTCTACGCCAATGTGCGCCAGCCAGCCTTTCGGATGACAGAAGTCATTCTGCATATCAATTACCAAAATCGCCGCTTTTGCCAAATCCAAACGCAGTGTTTTAGTTTCTGTCGCCAAAGTGACAGGTTGCGGTTTTAAAGGAGGGCGCGTGATATCGGCAATTTGAGCATCAACAGCCCAAGCATTCGGTGGTACGCCCAAGGTTCGTAAGGGTGAATTCATAGGGATTCTTGAGAAGGGAACTTCAATGGTAAGGACTCAAGGCTCTAGATTTGAACTGAGTTAGAAGAGATTATGGTAATTAGTGATCGCATTCCGGTGAAGTACGAAGGTTAATTTGTTGATATTTTAGATGCTGCTACCAGCCACAGTGGAAAAATTTGATGATTTGATGGCTGTGGCATCTCGGCGGGTGTTGAAGGATAGCGATCGCTTTATGTACGATTGAGGGAAAACTCTGGCGTTACGATGCTGCTGAGGCTCAAACAAGTTTAGCTACTTTCAAAGTACCATTGCGGGTTATCTCGACTGCTGATTTGATGGAGGAGGCTGTTAATATTGCCTTGGCTTATGGAATTTCTGCTTATGATGCCAGTTATGTTGCCCTTTCTCAACAAGTTGGTGCTACGCTATTGACTCTCGATGAGAAGTTGGTGAGGGCTGTAGCTGCTGCATCTTACGATGTTCGCTCATTTAATGATTTTACAATTCCGCCGTTGCCCTCAGTGTAGATATTAAAATCAACCATGCTTCAATCAACTTATGAGTAATTTTAAGTTGCGTTGCCGTGGTGTACTAATGTCAATTCATTAATATCTTAGTTGAAAGTTATGTCAACAGCGATAGCTCTTTCTCAAGTGTCTTCTAAAGTATTGGAGAAGCTAAAAGAAAATCCTTATGCTTATGATGTGTTTTTTGAGGCAATAACCATATCTGATCCCAATGATTGGCAAGAATTTAAGTCCGTTTTTTACCAACAGGACTTTGACGAATTTAAAGCCGATGCTCCTCGCCTTTTAGCTGAGGGTAAAAATAGGCGGTTATATCTTGGGGAAAATTGGCAACCAATCCAATTTTATCTTACAGCTACTTGTGGAGAAGAAGATTTAATTTTCCCAAATAGTTATAGCAAGGATGAAAATGATTTACTTCGAGTTAATGCTGTCACAAGTGTAAATTACCTGAAATATGAAAGGTATATAAGGTACTTTACTGCTGATGAAGTCAAGGACGTAGTAGAAGAATTATCGAGAGTTGCACAAGAGGATGATAGGGAAAGACTAAGAAAAATATGTCGAAAAGCCAAAGTAAATTTTTGGGAAAGAGAATATGAAAATTGGATTGAATATACTGAGCTGTTTAACGAATTGATAGATTACTACAAAGATGCTGCCGACAAAGGGAATGCCATGTTAATATCTATTGGTTGATGATGTTAATAGGTAGTAGGTGAAAATTAAACAATAACCCGCAATGACGAAAATTAATGGGATTCAACCCGTTATATTACCAATTTTATCGTCAGTGATGGCGATCACAATCAGTTAATATAATACAAACTTACTATATTGCGTTTCTTGGGGATAGCCAAGTATGGGCATAGAGGCAAACTTCAAGCAAGTGTCTCCATATCTGTTGAAGAAGCTAAAAGAACACCCAGACTTTGCAGAGGTGTTCTTTTATGCAGAATTGCTACCCGATTCAGATCGCTGGCGAGAGTATCCGATTGATCTAAATAATCCTAGTGAGGTTGCGGATTATGAGGATTTCACAAATTGGGTTGGAGAGACGTTGCAAAAATTAGAGGAGGAAAAGCCAGAAGAGTATGAAAGAATGGAAATAGAAATTCCTTTAATTATTGCAGAAGGGAAAGCATTACCTTTAAATATAGGTAAAAGGTGGCGTGAGTTACATTTTGTACTCACAGGAGAGGATGACTCTATTCCTCTGCCTTTTTTAATAAGTGAGAACAAAAAAGATAATTTACCTTCAATTAATACAATTTGGGGTGGCACAGAAATAGAATATAACTTTGATTATGGATTCTTACGATACTTGACAAATGATGAAGTTAAGCAAGTAGCAGAGGCTTTATCAAAGTTTTCCTCTGCAATGATCGGGGAAAGGTTTAAACTTAGAGGCTGGGAAGAAGATTTTTTTGATTATTTATTCCAGTATACGTACAATCCGCTTGTGAGATATTACCAAGATGCTGCTGAAAAGGGAAATGCTATGTTTCTCTACTTAAGTTAGATAATTTTATGCAAGTTAATCAGATTCAACCTGTTATGCTGCCAATTGAATTGCCGCTGGTAGCGATCGCGTCTTTAATTATTTTCTGGGTGAAAAAGCATGAAAGCGCTATAAAATGAGAAAATAATTTTATTTTATGATTAATCGTAATTTTTAAAATCAATAAACGTAGAATTTAATAAACCCTAACTAAAAGGTAAAAACTGTGACTTTTACAATCCAACAGGCTTTAATCCCGGTTGATGACGGTTATGCAAACGTCGATGTGCAGATTCAGGATAACGCGATCGCTGCCATCGAAGCTAATCTAGAAGTTGTCGGTACAGCTGTCGATGGTAAAAATAAACTTCTCCTTCCTGGTTTCGTCAACGCCCACACCCACTCTTCAGAAATGTGGCAGCGGGGATTGATTCCCCCTGTACCCTTAGAATTGTGGATTGCGGAACTTTACGACTTTACACCCCTCGAACCCGATCAAGTTTACCTGAGTGCTTTAGGAACAGCGGTAGAAACTCTACTTTCTGGGGGAACTAGCGTAGTCGATCACTTAGTTTTAATTCCTGGCAAAGAAATTGAAACCATTGCCGCTGCTGTTCGCGCCTATAAAGAAATTGGTATCCGTGCTTTTATTGGCCCATTAATTCAAGATGAAACCCTGACTCGTGGCATTCCCACGGGTGGTAAGGAAACGGAACATGAAGCCTACATCCGTTCCACAGAGGCAACTCTAGCACTAATGCAGGAAGCTGTAGACAAGTTTCATAATCCTGAGGAAGGTGTTTATATTTTAGTTGCACCAACGGGGATTCAACTGTGTTCGGATGCCTTGTTTCAAGGTTGTATTGAATTAAGTGATCGCTACAATCTCTGTCGTCATGCCCACCTCTTAGAAACCCAAGCCCAAAAACTCCTCGCCCAGGAAAAATACGGCTGTAGTGCAGTTGAACACCTAAAGCGTATCGGTTATTTAAGTCCGCGCACTTCCTTAGCTCATTGTGTTCATTTGAGCGATGCTGATATTGAAATTATGGCAGAAAATCAATCTACTGTAGTACACAATCCTCTCAGCAACCTGCGTTTAGGTAGCGGCATTGCTCCAATTTTGAAATATCTTCAAGCGGGAGTCAATGTATCTTTTGGTTGTGATGGCGCTGCTAGTAACGACTCGCAAGATTTACTAGAAGCTATCAAAATAGGCTCAATTTTGCACAACATCACTGATTTAGACTACCACCACTGGATTACACCCCGTCAATCCGTAGAAATAGCTGCTTTCGGCGGTGCCAAAGGATTAAATTTAGCCGATGAAATGGGTTCGTTGGCTGTGGATAAAAAGGCTGATTTGGTACTTTATGACCTTACCAGTTTGTCGCTGCTACCCCGCACAGATCCGATTGGCTTGCTAATTTTAGGCCGTCCAACTCAAGCAGTGGACAGTGTTTGGGTAAATGGTAAAAGAATCGTTGCCGATGGCAAAGTGACGACGATTAATGTAGAAGATTTGAGAAAAGAATTGTTTGAGCGCAGCCAATGGGCTACAAATCGTCAGTCTAAAACTTTAGGTGAAATTGAAGCCCACTATCGCAGTGTAATGGGATTACCAGCAGGAGTAAAGAAAGGTTATTCGTAGGATTTGCGGCAGGCTTTTAGCCTGCCCCACTAACAATAAAATTGTTAGTGGCTAATTCTGTTAATTCCGGGTTCTCTTGATATGATCCATAATCTGCTGCTTGCGCTGATCTGAATTGGTACTGTAATTCGCCTGATTGAGTTTTACAGTTTTGCTGACATGATCTAAAATCCGCTTTTTGCGTTCTGAGGTAGCCATTGTTAGATACTTGGATTAATTAATTGGATTACAGACCTTACCTATATATTAACTTATATTAAGTTGGTTTTACAGCCGTGAAAGTTTCCAGACTTGAATGACAAAATACCTCTCTCAAAAGAGAGAAAATTGGAATTAAATGGATATCAACATACCGGATGTGGTAGCTGAAGTTACAGCAGCTTTTGAGCGTTACGAAAAAGCTTTGATTAGCAATGATGTCGCCGTACTCGACGAATTATTTTGGAGGAGTCCACACACTTTGCGCTTTGGGGTGACTGAAAATTTGTATGGCTATGATGCGATCGCTACTTTTCGCAGCCAGCGATCGCCTGTGAATTTAGAGCGATCGCTAATTCATACCACGATCACTACCTACGGACGAGATTTCGCCACCGCCAACACAGAATTTCAGCGCCTTGGCTCAAACCCCACCGGACGACAAAGCCAAACTTGGATGCGAACCCCGGACGGTTGGCGTATCGTTAGCGCTCATGTTTCATTGTTGGCTACTCCCGATTAGAGGGCGCTGGGTGCGTTAAGCAGCTAGAACTTTGCCGCTTTGTAAAGAAATATTAAGCAGAATTTATTAAAAAATGTTGCAGCTTCTTGAAACCAATTGCTAAGGTGTGCATAAGCAATGCTTCAGGTTAGCGCTCGTATTGAGGAGACGTGCCATTTATGCTCTACATTCATCTTGGCTGTTTGCCGACTAACTGATTCCAGAAATGTCTGAAAAATATTTCTCGGACTTTCCGGCAAAACGGCTGAGAAATATCTTTTTTGCTTGTTTGACTGCTTTTAGTCCAGCGTCATTCTGTTAGCAACTTCTCAAAGTTTTGGGTTATCAATTTTTAGACATTTTTAGGTTTGTGTTCCCTAAAATTTCCGGAAAATGTCTTGCACGGCAAGGTTTAGTCCAAGTAATACCCCAAACACAAATCAATTGTCATCTCAGTGCGTGAAATTAGGAACTTTTCTGTTGGATTTTGCACATAACCACTGAAAAAGCCAGCGCAGTGAGTCCTCAAATATGGAGGTTTAATCATGGATATTCAAGGAAAGACAGCTCTGATTACTGGAGCTTCGCGGGGGATTGGACGAGCGATCGCACTCGTTTTAGCCAAACAAGGAGCAAAACGCCTGTTGTTGGTAGCACGCGATGAACAGCGGTTAGCCCAAGTCGCCGCCGAAATCGAAGCTATGGGCGTGGAAGTGGCGATCCTACCTTTGGATTTGGCTCAAGTGATAGAAGTGAATATTGCGATCGCTAAAGCTTGGCGAGACTACGGGCAAATTCATCTACTCGTCAACTGTGCAGGCGTTGCACACCAAACACCCTTCTTACGTTCCCGACTGCCAAATGTGCAGGAAGAAATCGCCATTAATTTAATGGGAATGTACACCATCACACGTCTAGTTGCTCGACGCATGGCAGCACAACGGGAAGGGACAATCGTTAACGTTTCAAGCTTAATGGGCAAAGTGGCAGCCCCGACGATGGCAACTTATTCTGCCACCAAGTTTGCAATTGTCGGATTTACCCAAGCCTTGCGCGGCGAACTCGCTGCATACAATATCCGGGTAATAGCTTTGCTGCCCTCTTTAACCGATACTGACATGGTGCGAGAATTACAGTGGTTTCGCTGGGTAGTTCCCACGACTACCGAGAAAGTCGCTCAGGCGCTCGTCGCCGGACTGCACAAGGAATCGCCGGAAATCTTGGTAGGATGGCAAAGTCATTTGGCTGTGTGGTGCAACCGCCTTGCACCTTGGCTGCTGGAGAAGGTTTTACTGATAGCTGCTCCGCTGTCGAAGTATAAACAAAAGCGTTACCGCAGACTTAGAGAGGCTGGAGCAATCGGGCGTTAGAGCAATCCTCTCTCCTTTCTTCGTGGAGAGCAGGGTTGTTTTATACAACCCTTAAAAAATATCGAAAATTGTGACATTTTGTAGGGGCATTGCTATGCCCCTACCGCCAACCATAAGATCAGGGGTCAGATGGGGCGCGATCGCATCTAAGCATCCGGATCGATACCCAATTCCCGGAGTTTCGCCGCCAATGCTTGAGCTTTAGCTTGGGCTAACTCGCGTTGTCGGCGTTCCTCGTCAGCGTTTGCTTGGGCTAACTCGCGTTGTCGGCGTTCCTCATCGGCGTTCGCTTGTGCTAACTCGCGTTGTCGGCGTTCCTCGTCAGCGTTGGCTTGTGCTAACTCGCGTTGTCGGCGTTCTTCTGTAGCTACTTCTTTGGGTATTGGTAGCAACTCCCCCTCAGAGGTAAAAAAGCGTAACTTTCGCTCATGGATACCCAGATACAACTCTAACTGCTGACTCCACAGCCACCCAGAGGAATTAGGTTCTATCGGTTGATACTGACCGTCTTTTAGATGAAACCCGGCAAGTTCGAGAGTTTTGGGATCAAACCAAAAATAATCTGGCGTGCGAAGGATATCTTGATAGATTTGTTTTTTTATCCCCTTGTCTACGTTAGCTGTACTCTCAGAGATAATTTCCACAATTACATTGGGATACTTCCCGCCTTCTCCCCAAACTACCCAACTTCTGCGGGGATGGCGTTCTGTTCCCAGCACTACAAAGAAATCTGGGCCGCGAAAATCCCGCGATTTGATTTGGTCTTGAGAGTAGTAAATTGTCAGATTTCCACTAACATAAAAATCGTTACGGTTACGCCACCACCATTCTAAGGAATTGATGAGCGCATCCATCTGCTGTCGATGCCAATCACTTTCCAAAGGCGGTTCGTCACTCCATAAATCAGTAGGTGGAACGACAATATCTTCCCACGTATCTTCTGAGATATTTCTTTCTTGAGCGAGGGACATGGCATCTTGGGCGTTAGTGCTATGAGTATATGGTAGCCGGGTGGATGCGATCGCATTCATCATTCAATCTTTGGGGGATGCCAGCCAACCGCTACCCACTCGCGTCTAACCATAACAGCAATAATATTATTAAGTTGGAGAGCTATAACTGTCGCTCGACCACAGATAGTTTTACCAATAATCTGCGCGCTGTCCTCACTCCAAGTGAAATGCCGCGACCATTTCTGATGTCGAGGGTTGAACAGCCGAATTCGCCGCCCTGTCACTGGGTCGCGTCCATGCGTTTGCGTACCTTTGTAACTATTGCACAGCCGACAAGCTAACCACAAATTATCTTCATCGTCAGTACCACCTTTAGCTGTGGGAATCAGGTGGTAATTTCTAAAATTCCAAGAACATATTTCTGCAAACTGCGGCAATAACCACAGCGATCGCCAGCTTGTGCGCGTACTCGATCTCGGACTTCATCTGAAATTGCCATTAAGGTGTTTCAAAAATAGGAATCCCTATATTTTCGAGATACCCGCTAGATATCAAATCCAATATCGCAAACTTGGCGAATTCAAAGATGAAAGCAAGCGATCGCTACTAATCTGCTTTTTGCTTAATTTTCCGGCTAGAACTTATGCCTCTAATGGTTCCATCAAGCCGCGCCGTACTGCTTCACTCATGGCTTGAGCTTTCTGTAACAAGCCTTCTTCGTAAACCTGCATCAGCGCTAGTAACTCGGAACGTTGTGTTTCTGTAAGTGTCCCAGCTTGTTGTCTATCCAACAGCCTACTCAGACTTTGGTCTTGCTCCGGTTCCATCTGAAGCTGTGCTAAAGCCATCACTTCCTCGTCAGATAAGGCTGATACTGGTTTAATTGCTTCCGACTGTAGACCAAGTGGTGATAGTGAAAGCTCAATTGTATCTACTAGAACATCAGCAACATCTCGGCTACTCAGTTGTGCTAGTCGCTCAGCTCTACGGTAAACCTCATCTGGCAGGGTAAGAGTGACTTGGGTACTCATAAGAATATTGTGTGTAAAAGTTTTCTTTATTGTGGCAGAGGAGAGGGATCGCGCTTGCAGTCTGGGGAATGCGATCGCGGTTGCCATGTGGGGATGCGATCGCGCTTAGTTCGCCTAGATATAGAAATTCCAGATGGTGAGAGCTTAGAGATATGCGATAACAACTCAGGGGATAGAGGGGAGATTGTTAACACGGGCGAAGATACTATATTCAGGACTACGTTGAGCAACTTCTTTTAAAAGAGCGACCGCCTCTGGATCGTGACAATGGTGAGCAAGGTAAGGGAGAATATGCACAACAGCAAAGGCACTATACTCAGCACGGGACTGGCAGTGTTCTTTCAGAAGTGCGATTGCTTCCAAATTACCAGTCTCTTGAGCAATTTTTAGTAAAGAGAACATATATTTAACGCGCTCGGTGCGGTGCTTGATTAACTCCTTCCTGCTGCCGCGATCGCTATTAAGGTCAAAGATCCGCTCAACTTCCTTTCCCCGTGCATCACGACCTTGTACTCTGGCACCATCCACCGAGTCCCAGGAGAAATGCAGATGCTTATTTATGTCTGTAGCATTATCAGTTGGGTCAATCAGCAAAGGATTGCCATTTGAGTCGAGTGGAAATTGCGTCCCCTTGTGTCCAGCATCGTTGCATTTTTCGCATGAGAGTAGGAGATTGCTCCAGTCAAAGGTCAGTGTGACGCATCTAGGATTTCCTTTTGGACAAAAGTGTTCGATGTCCCCATATCCTGTAGTTGTGACCTGGCTTTCACAGTAGGCACATTTCCCATGAAAGATCCTCTCAAGAGCATCTTTTATTTCTTTTTGCCTATACTTAATGGTGGTCTTCTCAACATTCTTTTCAGCTTTAGCAACTTCTTGTTTTGTTGAAGTCGGATTAGCTTTGACTGCTTGTAAATTAGCTATAGCTGCCTGTAGCTCGGATAACCACCTAGCAGCATTGCGTTTCAGTACACCAGGAGGCTCTTGAGGTCTTGATACGGGAATCAAGGCAGATTTGCCTCCAAAAAAGCCTTGGTTCGAGCTTCTAAACTACCGGGATCGGGAGGACCACCAATCGGCTGTGCTTCCTTCATAAACAGCCTGAGTTGCTCGTACTCCTTCCGTTCTTCCCCAATCAGATCATCTATCTTCTTTCTGAGTTCGTAATATCTCTTGATTTTCTGCTGTGTCTCAGGGGAATGCGTTGACTGAAGACCAAAAGCAGGACTTCTAAGTATATAGTCAACATCGTAGGCTGAAATATTATCAATTTGTGTCACCTGAACTTCACCATCCTCCATGTCTAAGCGGAGAGTGAGAGCATCTTCTCCTCCTCCGGCTGCAACTAGAGGACTGTGGGTGGCAACGAAAAACTGGAGATTGGGAAAGACATCCCGCAACCAACCAGCAATCTGTCTTTGCCAGGATGGGTGCAGGTGGATATCCAGTTCATCGATCAACACAACGCCGGATGTCTGCGTTGGATCATCAATATCGGGAAAAGCCTGAAGTAATCGCCAGATCAAATCTCCAGCTAGGGCTATGACGCTGCGAAAGCCATCAGACAAACTAATGGTTGGGACTTTTTGACCATTCACTGTGAACTGGATAACACCATCAGCAGTCACCCCAGCAACCTTCGCGTTTCCAGGAAGAAGCTGAGTAATAGCTCTTTCCCCCACCGTCCGCATTTGTCGCGCCTTAATATCATTCCCATCTTTAGCAATCCGGTAATCTAGATAAACCATCCACCGCTCAAATGAGCTTAAGGCGCTGTCTTCATCAAACTGCGTAATAAAGTTGCTGGAGCGCTTTGCTGGCTCTAGGCTGGGTATCAAGACTTGATTCACTCGCGTGAGTCGGCGGAAGGCTCCATAACCGACAGCAAACCATCCTTGAGTATCTGAGGCAAAGGCATTTGTCCGCAGCCAGGTGAGGATCTTTGAACTGTCCTCAATTAGCACAGGTTCAGTATAGGTTTCTTTGCCAACCTTAACAGGTGTATCAGCAGTAACAGCATAGGAATAAGAGAAAGATTTCCGAATTTTATTTTCTCCAAAAATTCCAGCATCAATTTCTTCCTGATGCAGAACAGCGGATAGCTTGCCTGGGTTTGAGGGGTCACAAACCCACCCAGTAGGGCGTGGGAGGAGTTCTTTGGCAGCTTCTGGTCCTGCTAAAAGTAGTGCTAGTGCCTGAAGTAATGTGCTTTTTCCTACTCCATTTTCTCCTAATAAGGTAATCCAAGAATAGGGCTTTGCCCTATCCCGACGAGTAGTAGCATTACGAGTAAATTCTATCTTCTGTTCTCGAAAGCACTTGATATTGGTAAGAGTAATGCTTTCAACCCACATTATCTTTGTCCTTCAGGTGCTTTATTAGAAAAAATTTTCTTGGGAGCATAGCCTTATCACTTTTTAACTGATTGCTTCTATCGACAAAGAAATCGATAATCTCTAGGACTTGTTGGTGCGAGATGAGGGCTATAAATGGAATTTAGGGTGATCGCTTCTATAATATCAACACTATGTCCCTAATCATCGTAATCCTTGCGATCGCAACAATTCATCAGCCCAAGCCCCATCTGCGTCTGATAGCGATCGCACTAGCTCATTAGAGCGAAAAGGCAGGTTGTGCCATCGCTTATTAGGCGACAGATTCAACTTTTATGGATACGCCATCAAATTATGGCAGGTCGTGACCCCTAGCAATACCGATAATTACCCACTCCTCCAGCACTTCTAATAACTCCGTGCGGCAGGCTTCTAAAGTTTTACCTGTTGCCCATACCCCAGTAGCACCAGGAATTTCTCCATAAAAGCCTTCATCATCCTCCAGCAGTTCATAGTGTGCCAATTCCATAGCCTTCTGGAGATATTTCTGAATCATTTTCTACCTCTAGATATATCTAACATGAGTGCATCGAAATCCTTATCGTAATCCTTGCGATCGCAACAATTTATCAGCCCAAGTTGCATCTGCGTCTGATAGCGATCGCGGGAACTCCTCTTCCAGCTAGGAAAAAATCAGCACTAACTTTGACGCGAGACTGCCAACCAATCTAGAGAGAAACTTTGTCGGAGATTGAGAAATAAGCAACTCATGAGGTTGAAGTTTCGCCGTCAACATTCTATTGATGGTTTGATTGTTGATTTTTACTGTAATGACGTTGGCTTTTTGCAAAATCGGGATGCTCCCCACGCCTGCGCTACGGCTATATTTACCCATTGACTGATTCAATCAAGTTTTTCAGGTAAGCTGCTGCTTCTTTTGCAGGTAGCATAACCACTTCATTTTTCCTAAGAATTTCATACTGGTTATTACGATAACCGTGACCAATAATCAATCCTAAACTTACTGCTCTATTGCCAAGTTCTGTTAACTCGTTAAAGCCCATCGCTTCAACTTCCATATTTAGTTGTCTGATGATTTCCTCATCCATATCCTTTAGCCTCCTCGTTACTGCATTTACTTAAATTTTACTTTTTTTACATATCGTTAACTACCCACTTTAAAAGGGGCAGGAGATTACTCGCCATCCGCTAAGGCAGTAGCATCTTTACAAGTCAGCTTGCGCGATCGCGCACAAGATATCATAGCTTTTTTTAACAACCGCGATTTTTTGCCTCTCTCTCAAGAAATATTTTTTTAACTCAAAATCTTATTATATTAATAATATATTACAAGCCTTTGTGAATAATTCTCTTCTATAGCAATCCTTGCAGGAATTGTAAAGTTATCTCTCTTCTCTCTTAAGCGCCCGGTCGCGGTTGGAGGAGTTCGTTTTTTTTCACCAATAGAATAGAACTGCTATAACTTCTTTTTTCTCTGCGTTCTCTGTGCCTCTGTGGTTTGTTTTATGAAGTTGTTTATGAACAAAGAATCTAGTCCAAGCAAATTAGGTTCAAATAGCAAACTCATTGTAGGATTTTTATTACTTGCTTCCCTAATCTCGGCTTTTATTTTTGCAACTAAATATTTTGATATTCAAGAAACTTTGAAAAACCTATTGGCGTGGATTGACAGCCTAGGATTTTTGGCACCCGTGAATTTTATTCTTATTTATATTTTAGCTACCGTGCTTTTTATTCCAGGCTCCGTTCTCACCCTAGGATCTGGTTTTGTCTTTGGCGTTATTTGGGGTTCAATTTATGTTTTCATAGGAGCGACTTTAGGAGCAACAGCCGCTTTTCTAGTTGGGCGTTATTTAGCTCGTGGATGGGTTTCCCAGCAAATAGAAAATAATGCCAAGTTCAAAGCCGTTGACCAAGCGGTGAAGAGAGAAGGATTTAAAGTTGTTCTTTTGACTAGACTTTCGCCGATTTTCCCCTTCAACATTTTAAATTATTCTTTTGGAGTAACCCAAGTTTCCTTAAAAGATTATTTTTTAGCCTCCATTGGGATGATTCCTGGGACTATCATGTACGTTTATATTGGTTCTTTAACGAGTAGCCTCGCCACGATTGGAGCAGCAAATCAGCCCACTAATCCGGAAACAGAGGCAGTAAAATGGGTTATTCGTGTTGTTGGTTTTATTGCCACAGTTGCCGTGACTATTTATGTCACACGCATCGCTCGTAAAGCATTAGAAGAAAGCGTTAATCGAGAGGAATTGTAATGTCACAAACAGTTGAAAAAGCAATTGTGCAGCCAATGGATGAATATAATCAGGCTTTGGTTGCTAATGTACATCCGCCAGATTGGGTGAACCCAGAACCTGCGTCTCGTTACAATTTGGTTGTCATTGGAGCAGGTACTGCGGGACTGGTTGTTGCCGGAGGTGCAGGACTTTTAGGTGGTAAAGTAGCCTTAATTGAAAAAGATTTGATGGGTGGAGATTGCCTAAATGTAGGCTGCGTACCTTCTAAATGTATGATTCGCTCCTCTCGTATTGTCGGAGATATTCAGAATGCAGATAAATTTGGTATTCGCGTTCCTGATGGCACAGAAATTGATTTTTCAGCAGTAATGGAGCGAATGCGGCGAGTTCGTGCGGAGATTAGCCCTCACGATTCTGCTCAAAGATTTAAAGAAGAATTTAATGTGGATGTATTTTTGGGAGAAGCGCGTTTTAACAGTGCTGATACTGTGGAAGTTGGAGGAAAAATTTTGCGCTTCAAAAAGGCAGTAATAGCTACTGGTGCTAAGGCTACTGCTCCTGACATTGAAGGGTTACAGGATGCTGGTTATCTCACTAATGAAACGGTATTTTCTCTAACCGAAAAGCCGCAACGAATGGCAATAATTGGTGCTGGCCCCTTGGGGTGCGAATTTGCTCAAACTTTTCAACGTTTAGGCTCACAAGTGGTATTAATACATAAAAATGACCACATTCTGGATAAGGAAGATGCTGATGCAGCAGAAATTGTCCAGCAGGCTTTTATTCGGGAAGGCGTTCAGCTGATATTAAACTCCAAGGTGAAACGGGTTGAGCGAACAAGTGTAGGGAAAGTTATTTATTACGAATCGGATGGAAAAGAAGATTCTATAACGGTAGACGAAATTCTGATTGGAGTTGGGCGATCGCCTAACGTAAAGAAATTAAATCTTGAGGCTGTTGGTGTGCAGTATGACCTCAGAAAAGGAGTGATTGTAAATGACAATCTACAAACCTCTAACCCTCGAATTTATGCGGCTGGTGATGTTTGTATGGATTGGAAATTTACCCATGCTGCTGATGCTGCTGCCAGAATTGTAATTCAAAATAGTTTGTTTTTTGGACGCAAAAAACTCAGTTCGCTGACAATGCCTTGGGTGACATACACCGATCCGGAAGTTGCCCATGTTGGGATGTACGAGAAAGACGCTCAAAAAAAAGGAATTGAGGTGGATACTTTTTTCGTTCCATTAAATGAGGTGGATCGGGCAGTTGCCGATGGCGAAACAGCAGGATTTGCGAAAGTTTTTGTAAAGAAAGGCACTGATAAAATTTTAGGTGCAACGATTGTGGCGCGAAATGCAGGCGATATGATTAGCGAAGTTACTCTGGCAATTGTGGGAAATCTTGGGTTAAAAACTCTTGGTAGTGTCATTCACCCGTATCCTACTCAAGCCGAGGTGATTCGCAAGGCGGCAGATGAATATAGTCGTACTCGTTTAACACCCTTTATTAAGAAACTGTTGGGCTGGTGGCTGGCTTGGATGCGATAGAAACTGTTTTCTAGTTACCAGACTGGGTCTGGTAACTAGAAATAGCGCCGGGAGGATGTCAGGACATATCCACGGCAACTTGCGGTGCTTTCTCCAAAAGGTATTCGAAAAAGGTGTGAGCGACAACCGAGAGCTGTTTGCCAGCAGGATATGCTACATACCAATGGCGACTGATAGGAAAGCCTTGCACATCAAGGATGGTAATTTGATTGGTGGCACCATCTAGCCCTAGAGTATGGCGAGATAAGACAGATATGCCTAAGCCGCCGGCGATCGCTTGCTTAATCGCTTCGTTACTCCCCAACTCCAGCCTGACTTTTACAGAAACACCATGCTCATCGAATAATGTTTGCACCGATGAGCGCGTTCCCGATCCATGTTCCCGCATAATAAACGGCTCACCAGAAAGGCGAGATATCGGGATATTTTTTTCCTTAGCTAGCGGATGATCGACAGGTGCCAAGACCACTAGGGGGTTTGCCAGAAACTGATGATAGGTGATATCAAGATGCTCCGGTATTTGGCTCAAGATATACAAATCGTCCAGATTCTCGCTCATGCGGCTGAGTATCCGTTCGTGATTTGTCACTTGGAGCGCAATATCAATTCCCGGATACATCTGGCAAAATGGTCCTAGTAAACGCGGCACAAAGTATTTGGTAGTGGTAATCACTGCCAGCCGCAATCGTCCCTGCTTCAGCCCTTTCATTTGAGCAACAATCATCTCAAACTGGGCTAATCTATCGAAAACTTCCCGACACGTTACTAAAAGTTCCCGTCCGGCATCGGTAAGATAGAGTCGCTTACCCACTTGCTCGAACAGTGGCAAGCCAACTGTTTTAGTTAGCTGCTTTACCTGCATAGAGACGGTGGGCTGGGTGAGAAATAATTCCTCTGCCGCACGAGTAAAGCTCCCGTGCCGAGCCACCACCTCAAAAACCTTTAACTGATGCAGCGTTGCCTGCTTCAACCGCCCTTCTCCTGGCAGTTATAGATAATAATCTATCATAACCATTGAAAACAATGTTTTTGATCTATAGGAGATCAAGGTTATTATCAAATTAATGAAACAAAGTGACAGTCTTCCTTCCTACAGGCGTTGCATATTTACTTGATGATTGGTCGGGGAAGTCATTATCTTCTATATTCATCCTGTGTTTTGCAGGCTGATTCCCTCCCAAAGCATCTAAGGTGTGAATGTGCAACGCTTTCCATTTGAAAAGAAGCTGTTAGCTGTAGATGCGCGAGCCTATATACATCATTCTTCCACACGGAGGGGTGGTAACTTAGCTAAATCTGGTAATTCTAACTCTACCAACTGTTTTTCCGTTTCCTTAACGTTAACAGGCACCATCAGAGGTTCAGGTTTCTCCTCAACCCAGCAAGTCGCCACTGGCAGGATTTGCTCCAGATCATCCAAAAGTCTTGGAATCACCATCAGCGAGTTGAATTCCCCAATCCTCTCAGCTTCTCTCATCCCAGCCTCAACAGCTACAGCCACATCTGCCACCCTTCCTCGGATAATCGCGGTACACAGACCATCGCCAATAGTTTCGTAAGAGGATAGATAGACCTCAGCTGCCTTGAGCATAGCATCGCAGGCTCCCACCATCGCCGGAAATCCCCGCGTTTCCAACAAACCAACCGCTTGATTGCTCAGGCGACTGTAACTGTCGCTGTCGCTTAGTTCGGACAAGCGCCTGCCAATAGGAAATATTACTTCCAAATTGGGCATGGGACGCGCCATTACCGAAGAGGAGACTAATTGACCAAACTGTTCGGCAGTCTGTGCGCCGGCTTCTACAGCTAAACGGACATCTGAGATCCTGCCTCGGACAATAGCGGTACAGTAACCACTGCCAATTTTTTCAAACCCGATGAGTGTCACCCCGGCTGACTTCAGCATCATATCAGCTGTGCCAACGATAGCGGGGAAACTGCGAGTCGAAACCATGCCGAGAGCAGTGTCTTTGAAGTTTTTTGGTTGAGTTGTCCGTTCAAAACGAACAAGCCCTGGTTTTTGTACCTCCACCTATAACCTCCGTGAGAAAATACTGGCCGCCTAACTTAAGTATGCCCACACTAAGAGATTAGTTGATGGTTGTTAATACTAATACTTCCCAAAAGTCGAAACTATCATTCACTGTGATTGTCTTCGGGAGGAGGGTTGGCGGATTTATGATGAGGAAACAAAGTCAACAGCAGTCGGTTCAGGTTTGCTTGTCCATAGACGGGAACGCCAACAGGGGGAGGCTTAGGCGCTGGCTCCTCTTGGGTATCTTCGCCGCTTGGAGTCGGGGGAGTGGTAGCGATCGCTGACTCCTTTGGGGTGTCTTTGCCGCTTGTAGTCGGGTCACTGGTGGCTATCCCTTGTCCGTTTAGGGATTCTGGGGGGAAGCCCTCGCTTTCTAGCTGGTTTGCCGCATCTTCGCTTGTTGTTGCTTGTGGGGTGTCAGCAATTTGCCGCCCCTTGGCTCCTAGCAGAGATCCCGGCGGCACTACTTGACAAGATTCCACAGATGCGTTGAAAACCGTCGTCGCGGCACCAATGCAGGCATTCGCCCCAATCTTACCGGTACCGACTAGCAGAACACCAGCGCCCAGAATAACTCCTGCCTCGACTTCTAGGTTGCCTTTATGGGCATGAATAATGGTTCCCATGCCGATGCAGACACCAGCAGCGATAATAATTTTACAGTCTGGATCTGCTTGAATAATTACCCCTGGTGCGATCGCGGCACTTTCATCAATACTCACATCCCCTTGCACATAAACCTGAGAATTGCTAAACGGCGGTAGTAGGGGCAAGTGCATGGAACTAGGAGCTAAATAGTTATAAGTTAGGCGTTAAGAGTTAAGAGCTATGAGTTGCTAACTTCCAACTTCTGTGAATAGGTTATCACTCAGCAGTTACTAACTCTTAACTACTAACTTCTGTGAGCAAGTTAGTAGTTAAGCATTGCTAACTCATAACTTTTAACTTTTTACTAAAAGTTATGAGTTATTAGTTGAGTGCTGTTAACTTCCAACTTCTGTAAGTTATGAGTAACAAGTTAATAACTCTTAACTCATAACTCCTGTGAGTGAGTTAAGAGTTAATCATTCCTAACTCCTTACTCTTATCTCTCCTAACGTCCAGCCTTACCATTCGGCTGTTGAATCAGCGTCTCTTGGACGCGGCGCTTGGCTTTAGTGTCAATACCAAATAAGCGCACATACTCGTCGCTGTGGCTGTTCATACAAGCTTCCAGCGCATCAATTACTTCTGCTTGTCTGGTTGATTCAATCGGAGAACAAGTATGCCAGGAACTGGTGCGGAAGCGACGCTCATCGGCGTGTTCTGTACCAATCTTGTAGCCTTGAGCTAACAGATTTCGCACTTGATCCACCACTTCGCTGCTTAATAGAGAGCTGTTAACCACTTGCGGAGTGCTGTATGAGCTACTCTTAGCAGCAGCCGGGGCGCTCTTAGCTGCGACTTGTACCTTGCCTTCAGGACGTTGGATAATTTGCTCTAATACCCGACGCTTAGCTTTCGGGTCGATGCCTATTAACCGGACATATTCGCCACTATATTCTTCGAGTGCTGCTTCTAGGGCTGCGACCGCTTGGCTTTGATTTTTGGCATCAATTGTCGAACCACTTTGCCAGGAACTGGTGCGGAAGCGACGCTCATCTGCGTGTTCTATGCCAATTTTTAAGCCTTGGGCTAACAAGTTTCTAACTTGTTCACTTAGGTCTGAGTTATTGGAAGCACTCGCAGTTTGTGCAGTGGCTTTACTACCATTGCTATACTGAGTTTTCGCCGGTGTTGTCTTAGCTGCGACTTGTACCTTGCCGTCGGGACGTTGGATAATTTGCTCTAGTACCCGACGCTTAGCTTTCGGGTCGATGCCTATTAACCGGACATATTCGCCACTATATTCTTCGAGCGCTGCTTCTAGGGCTGCGATCGCTTGGCTTTGATTTTTGGCATCAATTGTCGAACCACTTTGCCAGGAACTGGTGCGGAAGCGACGCTCATCTGCGTGTTCTATGCCAATTTTTAAGCCTTGGGCTAACAAGTTTCTAACTTGTTCACTTAGGTCTGAGTTATTGGAAGCACTCGCAGTTTGTGCAGTGGCTTTACTACCATTGCTATACTGAGTTTTCGCCGGTGTTGTCTTAGCTGCGACTTGTACCTTGCCGTCGGGACGTTGGATAATTTGCTCTAGTACCCGACGCTTAGCTTTCGGGTCGATACCTATTAACCGGACATATTCGCCACTATATTCTTCGAGCGCTGCTTGTAGGGCTGCGATCGCTTGCGCCGCGTTATTTGTTTCAATTGTCGAACCACTTTGCCAGGAACTGGTGCGGAAGCGGCGCTCATCGGCGTGTTCCGTCCCAATTTTTAAACCTTGGGCTAACAAATTTCTAACTTGCTCGGAAATATCTATGCTTACTGAATTCATACTTGATACCTGACTTGATACTTGAGTAGTGGGACGGCGATCGCCATTAGATGTAATCATCTCATCTCGGACAGATGTAACGCAGTTTGCATCCGCAGCACACAAGTACCCAGCCCGCAGAGCCTCATTAATTCCTACAACATGGCGGCTAAACTCCGTATCGCCCTCTTGCACATCCGGCAAACGGTCTGCTTGCTGCTGAGAAGTAATCACCGACCCAGAAGCTACATACTTCCCTGGAGGAATTTCCACATCTTGAATCAGGGAGTGCATCATCACAATGCAACCGTGGCCCACCCTGGCATTAAATACTGTCGAGCGAAAGCCAATAAAGCAATCATCTCCCACATAGGCTGGTCCATGAATTAAAGCCATGTGGGTCAAAGAAGCATTCTTCCCAACCCACACCGAGTATTCCTCCTGGTCATCCCCAACGACCCGGCCTTGTTCCAAACCATGAATCACTACACCATCTTGGATGTTCGTGCTTTCGCCAATATGAAACGGTGAGCCTTCATCAGCCCGGATCGAAGTCCCCGGAGCAATCAACACATTCGCCTCAATCCGCACATCTCCGATGATGTTGGAAAAAGAATGTACATAAGCGGTTGCATCAATCTTTGGTTCCGCCAAACTTTTTGACCACGGGGTCGGGGGAGCCGCATACCTGCGGACAACCGGCATAACTAGATCCCTCACTAACTCAACAAAGTAGACCGACTAACGATACTGTTCCTTCTTGCTGTATAGGAGGCGATTTTCCACATTCACAGTGTCAATAATCGCCACTACCATCGCATCGATAGGACGCTTTTCACTTCCTTCCATCTGCCGAGCCGCACTACCACGACTAATCAGAACCCACTCATCCAGACCCGCACCTACTTGATCGCCTGCTACCTCGTATTTCGGCAGTAGCTGTCCCTCTTCATCAATGAACTGCACCAGAAGTAACTTGACACCTCTGAGTGTAGGCTCTTTGTGAGTGCTGACGACCGTGCCGCGAACCTTAGCAATTTGCATCTTCGGTGATTGTGTGTTGACTATCCATTATTTGTTGTCCGTTGTCCATTAGCGTTTTAACGTTTGAAGGTTGGAAAGTTATAGAAACTTACCTCTAGTCACCGTTCCAACTTTCCAACTTTCCAACTCTTAAAGGACAACTGACCTAATCTTACGGTCTATTGTAAGGGCGAATGCCGCTGACACTTTCGCGGAACTGTTCCACAGCTTCGGTGTAACGAATGGGCAGCACGTACTCCAGGTTTTCGTGAGGACGAGCAATGATGTGAGTGGACAAAACTTGACCGCCGTTCACCCGCTTTACAGACTCAACTCCCGCCGATACAGAGGCTTGCACCTCAGAAACGTCTCCACGAACAATTACGGTGACGCGACCACTGCCGATTTTTTCATAGCCTACTAGCGTCACACGAGCAGCTTTCACCATTGCATCAGCGGCTTCCACAACTGCGGGAAACCCTAGCGTTTCAATCATTCCTACTGCAATTGCCATTGATTCTTCCTTCCCTTGATAAATAAACAAACTTTTTGGACTTGAAAAACCGATTTATCGGCATCTGACTGCCCAACAATCGCCTTTAAACTTTTAAAGACGGAACTGTTCGACTGCTTCGGTGTAACGAATGGGCAGCACATACTCCAGGTTCTCGTGAGGACGAGCAATGATGTGGGTGGACAAAACTTCACCGCCATTCACCCGTTTTGCTGCGTCAACTCCAGCTGATACAGAAGCCTGCACCTCGGAAACATCGCCTCGGACAATGACTGTCACCCTAGCGCTGCCGATTTTTTCATATCCCACCAGTGTCACGCGAGCGGCTTTCACCATTGCGTCGGCGGCTTCCACAACTGCCGGAAAACCTTTGGTCTCAATCATTCCAACCGCAATTGGCATTACTTCCCTCCTACAAAATCAGTTGAATTACCTGGCCCAAATTTGCCTTGCCAAGAAAATTTGGACGGAGATGCCCATTTTTTCACTTCAAGAACTATTTTTTACCCTTGCATCCATAAGCATAGGGAAGTGAGGCTCCCTTGACAATATAAATTAGTATGATATTTTCAGATTAAAAGGTTTAAAAAAACTTAACAATAGACTAAATAAGGGATCTGCTTAGTAGAAGTTCATCAGTTTCTGGAATGCTTAGTTATGTTTTATAATTTCTTCATAACTTTTACATAGACTACAATAATACCACCTATAACCCGCCCCGATTGGGTAAGAGCGACCAAATTTAAAAGCTTGACAGGGAGCGCTCGTTGTGAGCCGCCCAGCGCAGCCACGCCGCGAGAGCGATCGCACGATCCGCCTGCCAAACCTAGAAGCTGATAACCTGCCAAATTCAAGCTATAAGTTTTTTAAATAGAGCTTATAAACTTAGGTTTGATAGCCACGGATGCTGAGACTTTTACAATCTCTAAGGAGATATTTTTAGGAGATTTGGAGTTGTTTAGTGTTAACGTACAACCAATTAAAGGCAACAGCGATAAAAAAATAATCTAGCAAAGATTAATTTTGAGAGGTGCAAAATTCTAAAACCTCGCTAAAGGTTCATAGTTAATGGTGCATGATAATGTTTGTGCTGCACAATAAACAATGAACAATTTTAAGTAAATTGATGTTGAAATAGCAAAGGCTTTTTTCTATGACAGAGTTTCTCACCCAGACAAGTTGGTGGGTGCCTTTTTATAGCTTAATGGGTGCCGTTTTGACCTTACCCTGGTCTACAGGCATCATCCGGCGCACAGGCCCCAGACCAGCGGCTTACTTTAATGTGTTAATGACTGTCTTGGCGTTTCTTCATGGCACAGTTGTCTTTAGATCCACCTGGAACCAAGAGCCGATAAAGTTAGTTTTCCACTGGCTGCAAGTTGTAGATTTAGACCTGACATTTTCCGTAGATATCTCAGCAGTGAGTGTTGGGGCAATGGAATTGATAACTGGTTTAAGTCTTTTAGCGCAACTGTTCGCTTTGGGATATATGGAGAAAGATTGGGGATTGGCTCGCTTCTTTGCCCTGATGGGATTTTTTGAAGGAGCGATGACTGGCTTGGCGATTAGCGATTCATTATTGCTTAGCTATTGCCTTTTGGAAGTCCTCACCCTTTCGACATATTTACTTGTGGGGTTCTGGTATGCACAGCCCTTGGTAATAACGGCAGCAAGAGATGCTTTTTTAACTAAGCGGGTGGGAGACATCTTGCTGCTGATGGGAGTGGTGGCGCTAGCGACTTTATCGGGAACCTTGGATTTTCCCGATTTGTATGAGTGGGCAGAAACTGCCACCTTGTCACCACTGACGGCAACTTTGTTAGGTTTGGCTTTGATTGCTGGCCCTACCGGAAAATGCGCCCAATTTCCGCTGCACCTTTGGCTGGATGAAGCGATGGAAGGGCCTAATCCAGCTTCCATCTTGCGGAACTCGGTGGTGGTAGCTTGCGGCGCATATGTGCTGATTAAACTCCAGCCTGTGTTAATTCTTTCGCCTGTGGCTTCAAGCGCATTGGTAGTAATTGGGACGGTAACAGCGATAGGTGCTTGTTTGGTAGCGATCGCTCAAATTGACATTAAACGCGCCTTGTCCCATTCCACCAGCGCTTACTTGGGTTTAGTATTTATCGCCGTCGGAACGCAATGGACGGGTTTCGCTTTGATGTTGTTATTTGCTCACGCGATCGCCAAAGCTCTCTTATTCATGAGCATTGGCTGTGTGATCTTGACAACTAACAGCCAAAACCTCACAGAAATGGGCGGTCTTTGGTCGCGGATGCCAGCTACCACCACCGCCTTTGTCGTCGGTAGCGCTGGATTAATTGGACTACTCCCACTGGGCGGATTTTGGGCATTGCGCCTGGGAATGGATGACTTTTGGACACACCAACCCTGGCTGGTGACAGTATTGCTGATAGTTAATGGCTTGACAGCATTAAATTTAACCCGCGTGTTTCGTCTGATTTTCTTGGGTGAACCCCAACCGAAGGCGAAAAGAGCGCCAGAAGTGCCTTGGACTATGGCTGTGCCAATGGTGAGTTTGATAGTGTTAACTCTCCTAGTACCATTGATGATGCAAAGCTTGTCACTGTTGCCTGATTGGGAGTACCTGAACAAACCAGCCCTATTGCTAGTGATGATATCTGGCTTAATCGGCTGTAGCTTCGGAGCAGTTATTTATCTGCCGAGAAATTGGTCTAGATCGATTCGGGTTCCCTTCCGATTTCTCCAAGACTTGTTCGCCTACGACTTTTACATCGACCGACTTTACCGCCTGAGTGTAGTTTTTGCTGTCGATCGGCTTTCCCGGTTAAATGCTTGGATTGATCGCTACGTGGTAGATGGACTGGTTAACCTGGTTGGTGTTGCTACCATTTTCAGCGGGCAAAGCTTGAAATACAACGTTTCCGGTCAGTCCCAGTTTTATTTACTAACTATCCTCCTGGGTTTAAGCGGTTTAACAATTCTGATGCTCTGGCCAATTTTAACTTTGTTAAGCGCTGAAATTTTTTAATTTGCCATACAAGAGTTAGAAATTAGGAATTAAGAACTTCTAACTCTTAACTTTCTCCCCAGTCCCCAGTCCCTAGTCCCTAATCCCTATCATGCTTAGTGCTTTAATTTGGTTGCCTGTATTAGGCGCTCTCATAGTTGGGTTTTGGCCCCAGCTCACCGCCCAAGTTGCCCGTCGAGTGTCGTTGGTGGTTATGGGTGGCGTTTTAATTTGGTCTATTCTACTGGTGAGTCAGTTTCAACCAGAGGATGGACTCCTACAGTTTTCTGAGTTCATTCTTTGGATTGATACATTAGGTTTGACCTATCATCTTGGTGTGGATGGTTTGTCTTTGCCTTTACTGGTTTTAAATAGTCTTTTAACACTAATTGCCCTCTACAGCACTGATGATTCTATCAACAGACCACGGTTTTATTACTCTTTGATTTTGCTTTTAAATGCCGGAGTTTCAGGGGCATTTTTGGCGCAGGATTTGCTGCTGTTTTTCCTGTTTTATGAGGTGGAACTGATTCCGCTGTATCTGTTGATTGCTATTTGGGGAGGAGAAAAGCGCAGCTACGCAGCAACAAAATTTCTGATTTATACCGCAGTTTCGGGAATTTTGCTCCTCGCATCTTTCTTTGGGCTGGTTTTGCTCAGCGGGGGAACTACATTTGAGTTTGAAAAATTGTATGCCTTGTCCTTACCTTTAGGCACACAACTACTACTGCTGTCTGGAATTTTGATAGGCTTTGGTATTAAGATACCTTTAGTGCCATTCCATACGTGGTTGCCAGATGCCCACGTAGAAGCATCAACCCCAGTTTCAGTGCTGTTAGCGGGAGTGCTGTTGAAGTTGGGAACATACGGGTTGCTACGTTTTGGCTTAGGGTTGTTCCCCCAGGCTTGGGCGTATCTGGCTCCCTGGCTGGCTACTTGGGCGGCGGTGAGCGTACTGTATGGTGCCTTCACAGCGATCGCGCAAACAGATATGAAAAAAATGGTCGCCTATAGCTCAATCGCTCATATGGGCTACATTCTTTTAGCAGCAGCAGCAGCAACTCCCGTAAGCATTTTGGCAGCTGTCTTCCAAATGATCAGCCACGGCTTAATTTCCGCACTGCTGTTTCTCCTTGTCGGTGTCGTTTACAAAAAAACTGGCAGCCGCGATTTAGATGTCCTCAAAGGTTTACTCAACCCAGAACGCGGCTTGCCCCTAATTGGTAGTCTAATGGTATTGGGGGTGATGGCTAGCTCTGGTATTCCCGGTATGGTGGGCTTTATTTCCGAATTTTTGGTATTTCGGGGCAGTTTTCCAGTATTTCCCGTTCAAACCCTGTTGTGCATGGTGGGTACAGGTTTAACAGCAGTGTACTTCTTGCTGCTGGTTAACCGCACCTTCTTTGGACGCCTTTCCGAACGAGTGATGAATTTGCCACCAGTAGAGTGGAGCGATCGCTATCCGTCTATATTTTTAGCTATCCTGATCGTCATTCTGGGAATCTCTCCCAACTGGGTAGCGCGTTGGAGTGAAACCACGACAACAGCAATGATTACACGACCAGCGATCGCGCAAATTTCTTCTGTTAATAGTCATTAGTCGCTTGCTATCTTTTAATGGCTAATTGTTAACCGTAATAAACAAAATATCACTTAGCCATACACAAGATAGCTAATGACTAATGACTAATGGCTAATGACTAAGGAGTACCAGCAATGATCGGCACCACATTAAAATCTTCAAATCACCCTCTGGCAGAGTACATTAACCGACTAATGAATGGGGGTGCCTTACTACCCGACACACCAGAAAATGTGATGGAAGTTGTAGGGATTCTCAAAAGTTATGGAATAGTTTTAGATGCTTATTCTAAAAATCTCATCTACATCGCTGAACATCAATTTTTAGTGCTTTTTCCCTTTTTTAAATACTTCAATGGCGACATTTCTCTAAAAAAATTGCTGCGCCACTGGTGGCACGACCGGATTAATTATGAGTACGCTGAATACTGCATGAGGGGAATGCTGTGGCACGGTGGCGGCGGTTTAGATACTTACCTGGATTCTCCAGAATTTAAAGCCCGAATAGAGCCCGCAATCCAAGCAGCAATTAAACACAACTTCCTTATCCAAGGACTCAATAGCCTATTTCCAGAATTCTTGCCAGAACAGGTGCGAACCTTGACTTATTACAGTGGGCTGGGGCAATTCTGGCGGGTGATGAGCGATATGTTTATCGAGTTATCTGACAGATACGATAGCGGAGAAATTAAATCAATTCCCGACGTGGTAGAACATATCCGCGCCGGATTAGTTGCAGCTGCTAACTTGCCGATTACATATGCCGTGCCAATTAAAGGACAGGTGTATGAAATAATTCCCAAAGAAGTCGGTTTAACTTTTCTAGCAGATACAGCAATACCCTACGTAGAAGCGATTTTCTTCCGGGGAACGCCTTTTCAAGGTACAGTTTCTTTTAATGCTCAGGCACAGCAAATTTCCCCAGACCAAAGTAGATTTGATTATGGCGCTTTGTATGCCGATCCGTTACCGATTGGCGGTGCTGGAATTCCACCAACTTTGCTGATGCAAGATATGCGGCACTTCTTGCCAGACTATATGCATGATATCTACCGCCGCAGCCGTCGAGGAGAAGATGATTTGCGGGTACAAATTTGCATCAGTTTTCAAAAGTCAATGTTCTGCGTAACAACCGCTACCATGTTTGGATTGGCACCCTACCCTATCGATTCCACTGATAAAGATCAGCAGCAAGCAAATCGGGCTTATTTTGCAAATTGGATGGATCGATTCCTCAACTCTCGCTTGACTGATGTTAATAACTAGGGCATCGGTATAGTATTCAAAATTGGGGCTAAAAAACCCGGTTTCTTTCCTCGTTCCCAGTCAGAGACTGGGAATGCTATTGATGAGGCTCTGCTTCAAAATATGCCTGGGATTTCTTGGCTATTGGAGGAGGCACCTTCGTTTAATTGTTCCGAGTCTCTGACTGGAAGGATAATTTTAAATTTTTAATGGCTTATTAGCCTTTAGAGCATTTTTTCCATGAATACAGTGCAGAAACCATCGTTGTATCGCTCGATAAAATAAAAGCCGAGCCGCTTGTAGAGCTTCAGGGCTTGTGCTTGTTTTTCTTTATCAGTGGTATCAAGTCTGACTCTCTTGTAACCTGTTTTCCGAGCAAAATCTAAGAGCATCTGGGCCATTTTCATCCCCAGCCCTCGTCCTCGGTAATCTTTGAGAAACCACATCCTCTTCAGTTCGCAGATGTCGTCATTCAAACGCCGGATAGCTCCGCTTCCCACAACCCTGCCATCATCGATAAGCACTAAAAACGTGCCGTTATTGTCGAAGTAGTGCGATCGCATATCATCTATGTCAGACATGGCATCGTAACGCGCGATCGCTTCTTCAGGAAGCTGCCAGATTTCACAGGCAACCGCAACAATTACACGCTTAACTTCTTCAACTTGGTGTGATTGTATCGGTTTGATTTCTATCATCTGTTTCTCGTTGGCTGCTTACAGACTAAACTTTAACCGGACTTACGCAGTTAATTAGTGAATGCCTGATTCTGCCGTAGGGGCATGGCAATGCCCATTGGTGTCAACTTAAGAAAAAGCAGCGTTTGTCAAGGGGTTGTTCAAGCTGGGGATAAGCTGAGGATCGCAGCATTGATTTGGGGCTGATGGGCAACCCTCGCAATGGCAATCCGGATTTAAGACGGGCAGTGAATGTGCCTGCCCCCAGCAATGAGGAACTCGAAGCGCGACTGCGCGACTGGCTGACTCCTGGCACATACGCCAATCTCAAAACAGTCAAGGACAAGACCCGGAAATTGCGCGACCGGGTGCTGACTTTACCAGTGATGGTCGCCATTGTGTTGAGTCTGGTGTATCGGCAAATGAGCGGGCTGAGCGAGGTATTACGAGTCCTCGAACAGGAGGGACTTATGTGGGCCGAAGCGCAGTCGGTCAGCAAACAAGCCCTGTCGAATCGATTGCGAACCCTGCCTGGGGCATTATTTGCCCAACTGTTCGAGCAGGTGATAGCGCCAATGCAGCAACTTTCGGCAAGCGGTGACGGTACCGCGGGCGTGGCAGCCTGTGCAGCAACGGTTTGGGGCAGTGTGGTTAGCTGATGGCTCGACCTTGGAAGCGGTTGCCAAAAGACTCGACTCGCTCCCAGCGCCAGCGTCGGGATTAGGCGGCAAGATGATGATGATCGTTGAAGCCTTTTCCCATCGCCCTGTGGCGGCATGGTACAGTGCCGATGCTCACGCGCACGACCAAAATTGGTGCGATGCGCTCATTGAGCGGTTACCCAAAGGCGGTTTACTGATTTTCGACTTAGGGTTCTTCAACTTTGTCTGGTTCGATGAGTTCACAGCAGCAGAAAAATACTTTATCACCCGTTGGCGACAGAAAACGGCTTTTAAGGCGATCCGGGTTCTCAGCCAAGGGCAGCGTCATCGCGATGAAATCCTTGAACTCGGACAGTATCGTTCTAATCCTTGCCGTTATCCGGTGCGTCGCATCTCGGTGTTGTGGGGCAAAACTTGGTAGACCTATCTCACCAATGTCCTCGACCCGAGCGAGTTGTCGCCTCAACAGATCTGTGACCTCTATCGCCAACGCTGGCGGATTGAAGAAGCGTTTCTGCTCACCAAACGATTGCTCGGTTTAGCCTATCTGTGGGTGGGTGGCAGCAATGGGGTGCAGATTCAGCTCTATGCTACTTGGATTTTTTATGCGGTGTTGACCGACCTGTGTGCCGAAGTCGCCGTTGCATTAAACAAACCCTTAGAGCGTATTTCTGTGGAAATGGTCTTTCGCAGTTTGTATCACTTTAGCCGCGCTCGCCAACAAGGACGTGCTGATGCACTGGTGCCATTTTTGGTTCAACATCATCGCTCCTTTGGTCTGGTCAAAGCCGAGCGTCAGCGACATCGACGCCTTCATGCCCAATCGCTTGACATCTGGGCTTTGACCTTAAGTTGACACTAATGGGCATTGCCGTGTCCCTACAGCCTGTTGACGTGCGTAAGCCCTATTTAATCTACTCCAGCTAAATATCGAGTTTTAGGCTGGGGTTTCGCTTGCGCTCAAAAGCCACCCCCGCGCACGGGGGTGGCTTCTCAACCTACGTAAAGAGTAATTTTTGAGCGGGAAGAAAGTAACCCAATATTGGGGATGGTGATCGTTAAACTTAGGTTTTTATGGACGCAGAATTGGAGCTACCAGCGCCAATACTTCATCACTTGTGGCGAAGCCATCAAAGGCTTCACCACTAAACGGAATTGGGAAACCAGTCCGATTTTCGTTGTAAATCACCTCATTTTGATTTCTAATCCAAGGTCGGATGTCGGCATTGAGCAGAGTTTGCCGCAGGTATCGGAAGCCCGCAGCGTGCCGCGCCTCTACAGTATGAATTTCTAAGGCTCCGGCTAACACAGTTTTGCCAGCTTCTCCAGCTGCCAGCAAGTTCTGTACTTGGCCTTTATAAGCTGCTACTCCCAAATCTTCAACGTATTGTCCGGCGAGTAAAAAATCTGCAAGATTAGTAAATGGATTGCGGCCTAAGATGGCGTTGTAATTGGGGTTGGCAGGAATAGTAATCGCATCTGGGTTGCCTCCCAAAGCTGTCAATACAGCGGACAAGTCAACAACGTGTTGAGCCTCATCTTGTCCATAAGATGCGATCGCATTCTTGGCTGGTTGGGGAGCGTTCGCCAAACCCCCGTTCTGGGTTGAAGCGATCGCTTTGACGTAAAAATCAGCTTCCAGCTTTTCTAGGGTTAGGGCATATTCCACCACTTGTCGGGGTGTCAGCACTGCGCCTTGAGCATAGGCAGGTGCAGCTGGAGCGATGAACACTGATAGAAATATTAAAGAAACCAGCACTACAGCTTGTACAGCGGTGGCGATGGGGCGGATGAGTCGGAGGTTAAAGCTCTTTGAGTGCATATTTTCTGTCGCCTGCTGTGCTGTTAGGTTTGAAAAGATTTTCATTGTCAAATACCTCTATACATCTCAAGCGACGAGCGCCCCGTTGATGGGGTTGTTTAGAAGCTGGAAAGAGCTGACAATAGCCACAATTTGTTTGGGCGTGTACAACTCATCGTATGCCCGTCCCTTAAAGGGGTTGAGTTCAGGTACTAAGTCAGGGTCTTTGATTATGCGATCGCTATCGCTTTCTGTAGCAGGCCGACCCACCAACCCGCGTACCCCCGCCGCGTGACGAGCTTCAACACTCACAATCGAACCAGCCGCCAGCAAGTAAGTAGGATTTTTTAAGCTTGTTCCCGCGCCATTGTAGGCGTGTACGCCCACGTCCTCTAATGTCAAAGCTGTATTCAAAATCGTGGTGCGGTCGGCTAGTACGCCAGCCAACCCAGCTTGGTTGAAGTTGAGGTCTCTGGTGTTGAATGTGGCATCCGAGCCGAGTACGCTACGCAAAAATTTTACGTGTTCGCCTTCGTGAATACCCAAGGCTCTCATGTAATCGAGTTCTCTGGGATTGGTAATTTTGCCAGATTTGACAACGGATAGATAAAATGCTGCTTCCAGTTCCTCTAGCAATAAAGCAAAGTTGAGGATACCAATGTCGTCAGCATTAAATGTCAGGGCTTTTGTGGTGCGACTAGGCTGTGCAGTTAATGCTTTTGGGATGGTCGTCAAAGCTAGTGCGCCAAAACCGCAAAGGCCCATTTTTAACAGTTTGCGCCGCGAGGAAAATGTCATAAGATTGCTCCTAATAGAGGTGCGCTCAATTGCCTGCAAATAATTCCGAGGTCAGCGTTTTTGCGTAGGCGTTGAGTGAAGGGAAATGTAATCGCAGGGGATGAGAGTTAACTAGGTAAGTTGTTTTTCTGGTTTTTTAGCCGTGATGCACCCAAAGCACCCAGGGCCAATATCCCTAACGCAGAGGAGGGTTCAGGGATGCTCGTATTTCCTGCCGTTTGAACTCCAGTTAGGGCAATTGTGTAGCTACCACCACTGCTCAAGATCGCACCGTCAAACTCCTTCAAAGGTGAATCACCGCCAAAACCAGTCGCCCCAACAACTGCATCGAAGGCAACATCAGGAAAATCAGGAAAATCAGGGAAAATTTCACCCTTGTTACTGACAGGATCGTAGTCAAAACCAGAGATTCCCAAGTAATAAATGCCGGATTTGGTTGGGGTGAACGGATTGTTCATTGGCAGCGTGGATTGCCCCATACTCCCGGTTGATTCATCGTTAGAATAGACTCCGAAGCCATCTTTATCGAATAGGAACAACTGCGTATCAAAATCAGCCCCGCCGACTGTTGTCGCCGAGAATGTCTGACCGCTAGTTAAGAAGATTTGGAATAGATCAGCATCTCCAGAAAGCATCCCAGAGATTGACTCTAGGGGCATTGGCATTGTTGAGAGGATCTGGGCTGTACTGAGAGTCTCACCTGCGTCGTCGCTTTCGGTGAACGTGGCCGCCTGTGCAGGAAGGGATGATAGCCCTGCAACTATTACCGATATTGCTGTTATCTGTGCCAGTTTTTTCATTGGGAGTTTTATATCTCGATCTACATGGGACTAGACTCAATACTGTTCGGTTAAGGATTGATCCCTCCTAACAGTGCTGTAGGGGGTATCTACCCTAAACTGAACATCACTATCCAGAACCCTATGGGAACTGGGCTGAGTAACCCATGCGCGATGCTGTGGAATCTACTCAACCGACCTACTTGTTATTACGGAGTCAGTGGCATTTTGGATTGCGACTGACCGCAAAATTACTGAAATAAATCTGAAATAAATTTACGACTGTGTTGGCAGACATCCAATTAGCGCTTTCGGTCGTATAAAAGAAAAAGGAAAGTTCTCTCTTGTGAGGGATGCAGCAGAACAAGTGCTGACTTTGACTCTGAAGAGGTATCGGTTTAGACATTCTTTTCAGAACGTATGCCTCCTGACTCTAGCGATCGCACTCCCAAAACCCCATCGACGAGGATGGATAGAGACTTATTTCAAGCCCTCAAAGCTGGTCAATCCTCTGCTCTGGGGATTCTCTACGACCGCTATGGCTCTCTTGTATATGGGTTAGCACTGAAAATTTTGAGAAATCCTCAAGAGGCAGAAGACCTAACGCAAGAGATTTTTCTGAATCTCTGGCGTAGCGATGGTTACAATCCCGCTCGTGGTTCTCTTAGCAGCTATCTCACAGTTATGACGCGATCGCGTGCTATTGATAAACTTCGCTCTCGCGGCACTTCTGTGAAGTTTCTGGAGCGTTGGCAACACGCAATGACTGCTGAAACAAGAACGGACAATCCTTTTGAACAAGTGTCTTTGGGAGAGCGATCGCAACAAGTTCGAGCTGCTTTGGCGGAACTTTCAGAAAATCAGCGTCAAATATTAGAAATGGCATACTACGAAGGCCTGAGCCAATCAGAAATTGCCACTCAACTAGATATTCCTTTGGGAACGGTCAAAACTCGCGCACGAACGGGTCTACTAAAACTGAGGCAAACTCTACGAGAATTTATTAAATAGTTGTATTATGACCGAACCTTTAAATCCTGAACATTTAGAAGAATTAATGACAGGTTATGTCCTCGGCGACCTCAGCCCTGAAGAAGCCCTGGAATTTGGGCAACTCCTGGCAGAAAATCCGCAATTGGCTACAGAGGTAAGTAGTTTGCAGGAAGCACTGGAAGTGTTGCCCTATGCTTTACCTGAAGTAACTCCTCCTCCTCACTTGCGTACAGCCATTCTGGAAGCTGCCAATAGTTCTCTAACTCCTATCTCAACACCAAAAAGGTTTTCTTTACCTTGGAGCAAAATTGCTGCTGGTGCGGCTGCACTTTTAGCTCTTGCTTTAGGTTTAGATAATTACAATTTGCGGCAGCAACTGAAAGTTGTGCAGGCTCAGAAAGATGTAATTGAGGTGTTACAACAGCGCAATACTCGCGTAATCGAGGTGTTACAACAGCGCAATACTCGCTTATTTACTCTCACAGGAACAGAAAATGCAAATACTGCCTCTGGTAGTATAGCGATTAATACTAACGAACAAAAAGCGGTTATTGTCTTTCAAAACCTCCCCGCTTCCCCTGCTGGTCAAATATATCGACTTTGGGCCATAGCTGATGACAAAAAGATAGCTTGTGCAAATTTTGATGCAAGTCAGCAGGGAACAGTTTTAGCGGAATTTACCATTCCTGCCGCTGCTTGTAGTTCTACAAAATCAACTTTAGCTGTCACCTTGGAACCATCTACACTACCTCCACAACCAGTTGGGCCGGCCGTAATGGTAGAAAGTAGTTTGTAAAATAGGAGGACAGATCATTTTGTGCCACACACCTTGATTGTTTCACTAAATCGCTGGTTAGAGTGGGTGGACAACATAATATTTCCGGGCGATTAGAAATCGCGGCTATACAGGCGAAACCCGCAAGAAGCGGGTTTCAATTTGGCTAAGTATATAAATGATGGTAAATCTCAATTCCAAGGCTTCTAGTTCGCTTTGCAAATCCAAGACTTTCAATAATCCAGAGTGCTTTATTGAGGGGTGGTATTGGGCGATACCTTCTCATCAGCTTAGGGTGGGTGAGGTAAAACCTGTAACTCTCATGGGAAGGGAACTAACGATTTATCGGGGAAAAGATGGGAAAGCGATCGCACTCAATGCGTACTGTCCCCACATGGGCGCACACTTGGCGGAAGGAACGGTTGAAGGTAATAGCATCCGCTGTTTATTTCATAACTGGAAGTTTGACGAAGCGGGGACGTGCGTAGACATTCCATGTATGGAAAAACCGCTGGACGTAAGAGTGCGGACGTGGCATACAGGGGAAAAATACGGCATGATTTGGGTGTGGACTGGGGACACTCCTAAACACCCTTTGCCTTTTGTTCCGGAACTGGAAGATGATGAATGCGATAGCGCGATCGCATCGAGTTTTGTAAAGAACTGTCACCCCAATGTTGTGATGATTAATGCTATCGACGCGCAGCATTTCAACACAGTTCATAATTTACCCTTAAAAATCGTTTTTGAGAAAAACGATATTAACGAAAACGCGATAACTTTCAGCAATACTACTCGCGGCGGCGAAGATTCTTTTTTTATAAAGTTAATCCGCCCGTTTTATAAAAAAGAAGTAACTTATAGTATGTGCTACTGGTATGGAAGCACTGGTACAGTCACCGTAGGCCCAGATTTTCTTCACTTTCATATTATGTTTGCTTTGCGCTTGCTTGAAGGAGGAAAAGCGGAAGGTAAAACTATCCTGATTACTAAGAAGCGGCCGGGTATATTAGGATGGGTTTTCAATCGAGTTGTGCTGTGGTTGACGAAGATGGTAGGGAACTATTTCGCTAAAGGTGATACTCAGGTTTTTCAGACGATTAAGTTTGATTTCCAGACTCCGACTAAGGCGGATATGTCGATTATTCAGTTTATTCAGCACGTTGAGAAACAGAACGCGATCGCTTGGGGAACGTGGGAAGCAGAGTGAATAACCCAAAATCACGCGATGTTTTGGGAAGTATCAATTTCCCCAAAAATCGCTTTAAAATCGCAACTGCTGGGTTTGACTTACCCCATGTTTGCTCTGACGACAAGCTGCGTCGCGTATTATCAGGTGCTTTGAAAAGTCGTTTGGCCAATCATTCAGTATCCCCAGAATACGACAGTTATCAATATTGGAATGCCCATTATTTCGGTCTTCAGAAAGTAAATATTTTCCAAGATTCTAGCGTTGAGGAGCAAGCAGAAATTCTGCGACTATGCAGTTGCGGACTGTTAGAAGAAGCCTACTTTGTGGAGAAAGCTGGCGTAGGTTACATGGCGAAAATGGTGCTGCTTGCAGAAACCACTGAGGAACGTATGCTATACGGACTCTTCAGCGCTGACGAAGTAACTCACCTCTCCCAGATTAGCAGCTTCCTGCCAATTCAGGAACCTGTCGGAACAGATAACGCCTTCTTACGCTTCCTGGGAGACTTGGTGGAAACCGAGGATAAAACAGTTCTCTTATTTGTGATTCAAGTTGTACTTGAAGGGTGGGGTTTAAGCCATTACAAAAACCTTTCCAAGGACTGTTTAAATCCTCATTTGAGTAAAATTTTAAATCAGTTCCTGCAAGATGAAGCACGTCATCATAGTACCGCCGTCAATTTGTTTAATCAAAGGCAAGTTTTAGAAACGAGTCGAGAGGTAATAATTGAGAGCCTTGCACTATTCTTGCAGATGATCCAGGTAGGCCCTCAGAGTGTTGTCTCCGCAGTAGAAAAAGTTAAAGGTCATTTGTCTCGCCAGCAGAAAGTGAGGATTTTCTTGGAAATTGAAACAGAAACTCATAGCGGTACTCGTCTCAATTTCCTGCGTTCCCTGATGCGAGATCCAAAAGCCGGAATTATTGTTCAAGAACTAGAGGAACGGGGAGCATTTTTACCTTTTCCCCCAGAAAAGTGTGTATAACTTTATATCTTTCACTAAGAAACCTCTCCCCCAGCCCCTCCCCTACGAGGGGAGGGGAGCAAGAAGGAAGAGGAAAAAAGAGGAAATAAAAGTCCGGTTCCCCTTCCCTTGCTCTTAACAGGGTTAGTTTTTAACTTGCAAAAAATTATTTGTATGACTTCAACAATCCAAGAACCCAAAAGCAATACACTTCTAGAAAACGAAAAAGTTTACCGAAAGCTTCAGATTAATTATACACGCTGCAAGCAACAAGATCATACCCAGTTACTTGACGAAGCAGCAGCGTCTTTCCGATATGAAGATTGCCAAGATGAATACTGGAATCCAAAGGAATTTTCCTTACTTTACGGTACTCCCTTATGGGAACAATCTAGCGCAAGTCAGAAGATAATTTTAAATCAACTTTATTGGGTTGCATATTACTCGCAAATTATCTCTGCCGAAATTGCCACAATCTACTTTAATCAAACTAGCGCCGCCGGATTGTATGCTCAAGAAGACTTTCGTTTAGTCTGCGATATTCTAGACCTTGAATCTGGGCAAGAACGCGCTCACATAAACGCCTTTAAAACAATTTCTACGCAGGTAGAAGCTGCCCTTTTTGGAAAGCGAGTCTTCAGCTACCCGATGCGCGGGCCTTTTAATGAGACGATGATTTTTGCTGATACCAACGCTTTAAAAGCGTGGTGGAAAAAACTTCAACTTCAGTGCTTCGGACTCCTTAGTGCGGGAAACACCTTTCTGGCTTGTCAATACTTTACGGTGCGGGGTGTGCGGACGCTGAACGGTAAGCTAGTGCAGCACAAACTCAGCAATTACTATCAAAAACATCCCAACCAAGAAAAAGCTCCTATTCCCGCAAAGATTTCCTACTATCACTTCATGGATGAGAGCTTTCATTTTAACAGTTCTACCATCCTCTCCCATGATGTAATAAATTGCCTGAAATCGCCGACAGCTTTTGAAAGTTTTGTGGCGAATTTAGGGCTACGTGGTTGTCAGAAAGATCATTATCACTTCTCAGCAGCGATCAATGGTATATTTTGGTACGATCCTGCCTTATATCCAGCGATCTACGAAGTGATGCGATCGCGTGTTTTTGGGATGAGCGATCGCGAAGCTAAAGAAATGATCAAAAAATGCTTCACCCAAGAATCCGAAGGCTTAAATCGCAGCTACGAAACCCACAAAGAAGCCATAGAATCATACAAAGTATACCTCGAAAAAATTAATTATACTTGGAAAACTAACAAAGAAATGTCTATCATGTCTGCCAATTCCATCCCCAAATACCTCGCCACCCAAAAAAAGGCAATTGGTAACTGGTAAGCCGGTTTCTCGTTTCTCCTCTGCGTTCTCTCTTGCCTGTGCAGTTTTTTCCTTATGAACCAGCTACAAAACCAAAACACCCAACCACTGTTAAAGATGAAAATCTTTAACAACTGGGATATTATTGCCAAAGGCTGGTACATAGCGTGTCCTAGCAGAGAACTTCCCCCCTTAAAAGCAAAATCCTTAGAACTTTGCGGACAAAGAATAGTAATATTTCGAGGACAAGACGGAAAAGTTCGTGCCTTAGATGCCTATTGTCCGCATATAGGAACTGACTTAGGAATTGGACGAGTAGATGGAAATTTTATTCGCTGCTTTTTCCATCATTGGGGATTTGATGGCGAAGGTAACTGCAAGGATATCCCTTGTGAAGCAACCATTCCTGAAAAAGCCCGTCTTCAATCTTATGCCACCGAAGAAAAATACGATCTAATTTGGATTTATCCAGATGCCAAAGCTCCCGAAGGCGTAGCAGAATTCGACGAACTCAAAGGCAAATCAATTGTAACCATACATGACAAAGCCTTTGAGCGCAGTTGTCACCATCATATTTGCATGATGAACGGAATTGATGCTCAACATTTGCAAACAGTCCACAAAGTAGACATCAAAATGGAGCTATCTTTAAATGAAAATAAATCTGGCACGTTGATTGATTTTACACTCAAAGGCGAGTTGCCCAAAACCACGCGCCGAGAACGTATTGGAGGAAAAATTTTGGGCGCTCAGTATGAATATTGCATGAGGTATGCAGATGGCTGTATAGGACTTTTGACAACCATGAAAAATGTGAAGCTTTTTCCTTCACTGCACATGATTTACGCTTATACGCCTATAGAACCTGGCAGAACTCGTATTCAGCCTATTTATGTAGCTGAGAAGAGAAAAGGGCTTTTCGGTTCGTTTATGACGTGGCTATTACTTTTTTTCACCAAGTTGGGATACTACGCTTTGCGTGGTGAGGATGGAAAAATATATGACAATATTCGGTTTAATCCGAATGCGTTGCTGGCTATTGATACGCCTTTAGTAAAGTATATGCAATATGTTAATCAGCTTGAACCTTCGGTATGGTCAAGAAAATTAACTGACACACAGTAAATAAGTAAAGCAAAGTAGTTTTGTAATAATTAATTTAAAGAACAGAGTCACGGAGAAGGTAGAGGAAAGAAATTATAAAAAATTTGTGGTGGTTGAGTTGAGGTAAAGAAACCAATCCTAGAATTAGCAATCAACTAAAAGCAATGAGTGAGCAATGTTGTGTAGTTAGTTTTCCAGGGACAAATTATGCACCGCTAACTCTGGAAAAAAATGAGAATCTTTCGGAACATCTGACGGTGCAAAATTCCCCGGTACTTTTTGGCTGCCGTACCGGAGTTTGTGGGACTTGTCTTGTAGTTGTAGAAGGTGATATTCCTCCTCCAAGTGAAGAAGAAAAGGAGGTTTTGGAAATTTTGACTTCGGGTGACATTCGAGCAAGGTTAGCTTGTCAACTGAATTTGACGAACCATATTGCGATCGCACTCTTGTAAATTAAAAATCCAAAATTAAAAATTAAAAATTTACAAGACACTTTTTTAATTTTTGATTTATTGTGAAAAACAGTGAAATTTGAACATTTTTGGTACGTTGTCGCACTCAGCGAACATCTGACATCTAATACTGTGCTGGAACGCACAGTTCTGGGTGAATGGCTGGCAATTTTTCGAGATGAAGAGGGAAAACCTGTTGCACTACGCGATCGCTGTATGCACAGAAACAGCCGTCTCTCGCGGGGAAATATCTGTCAGGGAAAAATTCAGTGTCCCTATCACGGCTGGGTTTACGACAAAACTGGCAAGGTGGTAGCTGTTCCCGCAGAGGGAGAAAATTTTAAGGCTACTAATGCTCGTCGCACGCAGAATTATGACACAAAAGAGCAGGATGGATACGTGTATGTAAGGCTGGCGCAGAATCCAGAGGAGGAATTTGAGCCTTTTGCAATGCCTTACTATGATAAGCCTGGATGGGAAACGGTTCGGGTAATTAACCGCTTCCGGAACAATGTTACTAACTGTGCGGAGAACTTTATTGATATTCCTCACACTGTTTCTGTTCATCCTGGGGTATTTCGCACGCCTCGCTGTTCAAAGTTGGAAATGACGGTAGAGAGACGGAATGGATCGGTTTTTGCCGAATACCGGAATGAAACTACTAACCTCGGCTGGTATAGCCGTTTTTTAAACCGAGGCGGTTACGAAATTCGACACACAGATAGCTTTCATATGCCGAATGTCACCAGTGTAGAGTACGACATGGGGCCGAGAAGAAGGCTTTTTATTACCAGTCAGTCTGTACCCGAAGCAGAAGACTCGACTCTCGTTTATACAGATGTGACTTTCAACTACGGAATCTGGAGCAAAATTGCTCGTCCTTTTGTGCGTTGGACTGCACAATACATTATCCGTCAAGATGTGGAAATTTTGGGTATTCAACAGGATGTAATTGAAAAATATGGGACTCAGTTTGCGAATACTCCCGCTGATACCATCCACCTTTTTGTTGAATCTATCCGGAATAAGATTGCATCTGGCGAAGATCCTAGAACGCTATCTGATAAGGCAGTTAAAGTAAATTTTTGGGTTTAAAGATTGTTGAGGCGAAGAATTCAAAGTTGTTAGTTAAAATTCCAAAATTCACCAATTACCAATTACTTTTTTATGGGAGTTTTTGCTGCATTTGTAATTTTGATGACGCTGACTGCTAGTAATGACCGCAGTTTAACAGCACTCCGATCTAGGAAATTTGAAGACTGGGTTCTCGATGTTGTGGGTTTGTTTTTTCAGGGCATTCTCATACCCATCTTGCAAGGTACAGTAGTTTACCAACTTTACCACTATCTTTTACCGAGCGATCGCGCTTTATTTGTGCCTCCAGTGGCAGCATTTGTCCTTAGCTTTGTTGTTGTAGATTACCTATACTACTGGAACCATCGCCTGCTCCATAGTCGATGGCTATGGAATCTGCATCTGGTACATCATACCAGCACCGAAATGAATGTTCTTTCTACCTCTAGAAATACCCTGTGGACAAGTTTTTTAATTATCTACTTGTGGGTTCACGCTTTGTTTATTTATTTGCTACAAGATCCCACGTGGTACATTGCAGGTATTAGCCTCAGTTCAGCTTTGGACTTGTGGCGACACAGCACAACGACACCCAAACCAAACTCCGCCCTTTATTGCTGGCTGTCGATTTTCCTCATCTTACCCCAGGATCATGCTTGGCATCATGCCAGTGAAAACTTTAGCGGAAACTATGGAGCAAATTTAAAGCTTTGGGATCTGATGCACGGTACTTATTATAAATATGATAAGGCACCGAAATCTTTGGGAATTAAAAGTAATTTAAGCCTAAACCAAAAATTATTTTATCCCTTTTCAAAGCCAGAGTAAAAATATAAAAAAGTAGGTTGCGTTAAGCGTTAAGCCATAACTCACCTGATAAGGATAGTGCGTCACTCTAAAAATCCCAAATTAAATGACTTTTCTCAGTGTAATACTTTCATTTTTCCCCGCCATAATCATCTTGCTAGCTGTTTCGTCTTTCCTCTGGGTTTGTTTCTCACCAGGAATCTTTAGCATCTTAACTTTGCTTTTTTCTCTGTACGGATTTCCACTTTTGGTATATCGGATTCATGAGCTTTTTTACCCAATCAAAGAAGGTATTAGCTATCTAGGCACAAAAGAGTATTCACCTTGGTGGGGAAGTCACCAAATCCAAGTTATATACATCGCCTTTCCTGCACTAGAAACATTACTTCGCTTAATTCCTGGTGCATTTTCCATTTGGCTTCGCCTCTGGGGTGCAAAAGTCGGTAAAAGTGTTTACTGGACACCACAACTAGAAATCGCAGATCGCGGATTAGTTGAAATAGGCGATCGCGTAATTTTCGGACACGGAGTTGGAATTTATTCGCACATCATAAAACCTAGAAAAAATGACTTAATGCTGTATGTAAAAAAAGTTAAAATCGGCACCAACGTATTTTTAGGAGCTTGGAATCATGTTGGGCCCGGAGTTGCAGTTGAAGACGAAACCTATGTTCCAGTTGCTACTCATTTATATCCGAACAAAAAATTTTCCAAAGATTAGGATTTATCAAAAAGTTGTGTAGCTACCGAAACCTACTTTTAACCTGTTATTTACGGTTTATTCCTCATTATGATGCACCATATTATCAACCTCTTCGGAAACCTTCTCGCTCCTGCTGCTCAAAATTTTTTTCATGCACTAGATAATCCTCAAAAGATGCAGCAATCTGTTCAACAAGAGATTGTATACCGTCTTGCCAAGAGCGAATATGGCAAATCTTTAGGTATCAACTCTATTGCTGCTGATTGGCACCACATTCCAATTGTTGAATATCAAGATATTCACGAATGGGTTGAGAAACAGAAAAAAACTAAAGCTCCAATTCTTACACCTGACCCCATACTTTTTTACGAAAAAACTTCCGGAAGTAGCGGCGCAGCTAAATGGATTCCTTACACACAATCTCTGCGCTCTTCATTTAATCATATGTTCTGTGTTTGGGCGCATGACCTAATTCAGCATGGGCCAAAATTTTCCACTGGCAAGATATACTTTTGTATTTCCCCTCAGCTTGGGAATGATGCTACCGCAGAGTCAGGAGTAAAAGTTGGATTGAAGGATGACTCGGAATATTTAGATGGATGGTTGAGACAGTTTTTGAGTCCTTTTTTAGTTTCGCCTCCCGGAATAAATAGCCTCCGCAATCCAGAAGATTTCAAAAATAAACTTTCTCAAACTTTGCTACTTGAGGAGAACCTAGAAATTATCTCAATTTGGAGTCCAACTTTTCTAAAAGTTCACCTAGACTATATCCAAGAACATCAGAAACGGCTTGTTTCTGAACTTGGGAATAAGCTATCAGTAGAACGTCAAAAGTTACTTTTAAAACCAGAAATACCCTGGACAAAGCTTTGGCGAGAACTCAAGCTGATATCCTGCTGGGATAGTGGTAATGCTGCGGATGGTGCAGGATTTTTGCGATCGCTATTTCCTGGTGTCACAATCCAAGGAAAAGGGTTACTAGCAACTGAAGCGCCAATAACAATTCCCCTAATTGCGGCGCAGGGATGCGTTCCGCTACTCGATGAGGTGTTTTTTGAGTTTGCGGATGAAAACGGGAATATCCACAGCCTGCACGAACTTGAGATGGGGAACGTCTATAAGATTATTATTTCACAAAAGGGGGGTCTGTATCGTTATCGAATAGGCGATCGCGTCCGCGTTACCCATTTTTACAAAAATACACCTTGCCTGGAATTTCTCGGCAGAAGTGAGGAGATAAGCGATTTAGTTGGCGAGAAACTTCATTCTGAATTCGTGCGCGAAATTATCGAGAGTTTGCCGCTAGAAGGAACGTTTTTTAAAAGCTTAGTTCCTGCAACTTCCCCACAGGAACATTATATTCTTTTACTCGACACAGCCAAGCAACCTGCTGATGCGATCGCGCGACAACTAGATGATGCTTTGATGCGATCGCACCACTATAAAAAAGCTCGGCTTCTAGGTCAACTTTCTCCGGTGCGAGTGCTTGTGTCAAGACAAATACCTGAAACTTTAACTATGTACAAAACCCAGTCTGGCAGCAAGTGGGGAGACTTGAAACACCAGCTTCTTGTCACCAACCCAATTGAAGAAAAGCTTCTAGTCGAGTTAGAAAAGCTTTCATATACCGTTGTTTAAGAATATTTCTAGGTAGAAACCGTGAGAGAGCGAAACCCAACAAATATCAAAAACTGTATTAAATTTTTGTACTCTAAGAGCGAGTTGTAATTTACAGTAGGCTGGTAAACTTATTTAATAACGAAACGCTCGTTGCTGTTACAGTTCTATTTGAGACTGATTAGCCTCGTCTGTGAATGCGTCAAGGATGAGGCGCGAGTAGGACAAGCCGCGCATCCGCTGTTTTACAGTTAGATTCCGCTAAAAAAGTCAGAAAATAAAGTGTCGTCAGAGGGGTAGCTGTGGCTCGTAAACGCTTGATTATCGAGATGGGTATGGGGATAGATCAGCACGGACAGGAACCGACTGTCGCCGCAGCAAGGGCTGTAAGAAATGCGATCGCGCATAATGCTTTGCCTGGTGTCTGGGAAGTTGCAGGGTTAAGCGATCCCGATCAAATGATAGTTGAAGTACAAGTTGCAGTACCTTACCCGGAGCAAGTGCGGGAAGCAGAGGTTTTAGCCGTGTTACCTTTCGGTCGCAAAACTCTCACTGTCGAGTCCGGCGGAATGGTCGTTCAAGGTAGAGCAATTCCCTCTCTTAATGATAAAAATGACGAAATGCTCATCGCTGTTGCGGCTGTTACAGTTCTGATTGAAACCGAGTAGTTGAGTCGATGAAGTGGGAGCGATCGCTACTATTAATTTGGAAAGCCTGTGTCACGATGGTTGTTGTATGCTCTTTTAAGCATGTTCTTGTCCTATGACTCAAGCCACAAGCAAAAAGCTGACCTTTGATGAATTCCTCCAACAGTGTCCTGAAGATGGCATCTACGAGCTTGTAAATAGCAAAATTGTCAAAGTGGAGCCAACTAGAGCGCATAAGAATGTGTCCAGGTTTTTAGTGTTTGCTTTCAATGATGAAATTAGGCGCTTGGGACGTGATTACATTGTTGACAATGTAGTCATCAGAACTGTAACAGCAGATGGGGAAGAACAAGGTATAAGACCAGATGTAAGCGTAGTTAGTGCATCACAGTGGAACTCAAATGTACTAACCTACGGTGCGCTTACTGAACCAATTCAGCTCGCTTCGGAAGTTACTTCAACTAACTGGGACGACGATTATATTGATAAAGTAGACGAATACCAAAGACTCGGTATTCCCGAATATTGGATTGTAGATTATTTAGCGATCGCTTCAAGAACTTATCTCGGTAATCCAAAAGTCCCCACTGTTTCCGCTTACCAGTTAGTCGGGGGTGAATATCAAGTCCAACGGTTTACGGGTAATAATCGCATCATTTGCCCCACTTTTCCAGAACTAGAGCTAACTGTTGACCAAGTGGTGGCAGCTTCTCAACTACGACAGCTATAACAAAGTAAAGATTTCAGGATGAGCAGAGAAGTTGCGATCACGCTTGATTTGGAAAGTGAGTAAAGGATGATGGAGAGGAGGAAGCGATCGTATCTGTTGTGTTACAGCAGAATGTAGCATCTCAAAGAACTGCAAAAATGTATATAGGTACAACCTGAATAAGTCAGGAGGCAATTTCAGCATTCTGAATGTTGTTAGATGTCGAAGGTTAGAAAATCGCTCTATCGGGTCTAAGATTCTTGGTTAGAGCTTTTCTGATTTAAGTGTTAGCCTTAAAGTACAAAAACGCCATTAGACCGTGATAAAGCTCAGGTTGTTTGTAAGTTGTTGCCTTAAGCGGCATTTTTAGTATGTCACTCAGTAATAAACCATTAGAATCTATCGACGAAGCCGACCTTCAGGAGCTATTAGTCAACCAGATCGCTGAGGGGAAGACGCTGGAATATAAGCAAGAATTACCTGGTAGTAGTGACCCTGATAAGAAAGAGTTTCTCTACGATGTTTCATCGTTTGCTAATGCATCCGGGGGTTATTTAATTTACGGTATTAAAGAAGATGCGGGTATCCCTACAGAGATTTGTGGTCTAGATATTACCGATGTAGACGCAGTAATCTTGAGACTTGAGAGCAGCATCCAGGACGGCATAGCACCACGAATACCAGGATTGAGGGTTAAGGCTATTCGTTTGCATAACACGCGAATAGTTATTGTCTTCCACATACCCAGAAGTTTCTCGCTACCTCATATGGTGAAATTTAAAAATGCATCAAGATTCTATTCCCGTAACTCAGCAGGTAAGTATCAGCTCGATGTGGGGGAATTAAGGACAGCTTTTACTCTATCGCAAAGCCTTACCGATCGCATCCGACACTTCCGCCAAGAGCGTCTTAGCAATATTGTGGCGCAAGAAACCCCGGTTCTTATGAATGCAGGAGCTAAGTTGGTACTGCACATTATCCCCATTGGTGCGTTTGATCCGGCATCCAGCTTTGATGTCGCTTCTCTTTACAATAAATACTTTGAACTTTTTGAGCCATTAACCAGTAATGGTTGGCAGCAAAGGCATAACTTCGATGGACACCTAACATTTAGCACCTCTGATGCAACTTTTGCTTATTCTTATCTACAGACTTTTAGGAACGGAATTATCGAAGCTGTTGATACTGCAACAGTTACTGTCTACGAAGGCAGAGGGATTATTTTTAAGGAGTACGAACAAGAGATTCTTAAGGCAATTTCGAGGTTCTTACCCCTTCAGCAAAATCTTGGTGTTGAACCGCCCCTTTTCATCATGCTGAGCTTCTTAGGAGTGAAGGATTACATCATGGGGGTTAATTCAGGATTTGGTCGGTCATTTGGTAGTCCCATTGACCGAGATTTCCTTTTGGTTCCCGAAGTTGTAGTTGAAGACTTCAATTTCAATTCAGCTCAAATCATGAAACCTATTTTTGATGCTGTCTGGAACGCGGCTGGATTCCCTCGGTCACTCAATTATAACGATGATGGAAACTTGCTTTGAGCCTGAGGGGGTGACACGCGCCCCTCAGTAATAAGACGCAACAAGCTGCCATTTTTTCATAGCGATTTGAGAGCTATGTTCTTGATTTTAAGTATGTTTTGACGGGTTTGTCACCCCATCAGCTATCTAACTGAACTTGATTCTGCCATTGCAGATGCGGATCGTGGCATCAATATGAACCGGGGTTTTCAAAAGGTGCTGAGTCATTTACCCAGCGTTGCTGCTCAGGATATTGGTAGTATCTTCAAAACAGTCAGCATAAATTTGATTTCCAGTGTTGGTGGTGCTAGTGTCCCGTTGTATGGGACTATGTTTCTACGGGCTAGCACGACGTTAGCTAACAAATTGGAACTGACCGATGAGGATATGGTGACGCTTTTCCAAGCGTTTGTAGATGGCGTTCTGCAACGAGGTAAGCCGATGGGGGATAAAACGATGCTTGATGCCCTCTGACCCGCATCTAATGCTTTTAAGCAAGCTGTGGCTGGTTGTGCGAGTACACTAGAAGCATGACAACAAGCTGTAGCCGTAGCCGTAGAGGGAATGAAAAACACTATCCCCTTAGTAGCGAAGAAAGGGAGGGCGAGTTATTTAGGCGATCGCAGTATCAATCATCTCGATCCCGGTGCCACCTCTACCTATCTTATTCTCAAAACGCTGCTGAAAACTTTGGAAATGTAGAGACGCAATATATTGCGTTCTGAGTAGAATTAGAAATATTCTCTACTCGGATTTATTCTAAACCTAATCATTGCAGGATTATTAAAATTCTGCTAAAAAAATGCTTTCTTCATCGCCTAAAGTATCGCTTCCCGTTTTGCCAGAAATCATTGATGGATTGCCGAATATTTCTGGGTGGGAAAAAGAGGTTAATTTGGTAGTAAACCGCAATGAACCTGTATTTTTACCAACTACGAATCTGCGTTTAGAAGATATTTCGGCAGGGTTTGCGATCGCGCTCCATATGCACCAGCCTACCATCCCCGCAGGCTCCAATGGCGAATTCCAGAGCAACCTGCAATATATGCTTGAGCATCCCCAAGAGGGAGACAACCATAATGCAGAGCCATTCGCCTATTGTTATAGTCGCATGGGAGAATTTATTCCTGAACTTGTCGCCAATGGTTGCAATCCTCGCGTCATGCTAGATTACTCCGGAAATCTTCTCTGGGGACTGGGACAAATGGGACGCGGAGATGTCTTAGAAAATCTGAAGCGCATTACCATAGATCCAACCTACCAGCCTTATGTAGAATGGATTGGTACAATGTGGAGTCATGCAGTTGTTCCTTCTACGCCAATTCCAGATATCAAGTTGCATATTCAAGCTTGGCAACATTATTTCGCAGCGATTTTTGGTTGGGATGCACTGGCGCGGGTGAAAGGATTTTCTCCACCAGAAATGCACTTGCCAAATCATCCAGATACTTTCTTTGAATTTGTGAAAGCGCTAAAAGAATGCGGATACAAATGGCTGATGGTTCAAGAGCATTCTGTTGAGAGTTTAACAGGTCACTCTCTGCAATACAAACATTTGCCTCACCGTCTAGTTGCTCGTAATTCTAAAGGAGAAACTTTGAGCATTACGGCATTAATTAAAACTCAAGGTTCGGATACGAAATTGGTCGGACAAATGCAGCCTTATTATGAGGCAAAAACTCTATCCCGACAGCAATTAGGTAAGGTTTCTGTGCCGCCAATTGTAACTCAGATTGGAGATGGAGAAAATGGCGGCGTGATGATGAATGAATTTCCCAGCGCCTTTAAGAAAGCTTGGTATGAAATGAGCGGAACGGGTACTGTGGGGATGACGGGGACGGAATATTTAGAATTAATTGAGGCTGCTGGTTGTACGCCTGATGATTATCCAACTTGTCAGCCAATTGGTCAGCACCAAATTTGGGAACGAGTAGCAGATAATTACACTCCGAAAGCTGTAGCAAATGCGATTGAAGAATTGAAGCAAACAAACTCAAATTTTCACATGGATGGTGCTTCTTGGACTAATAACTTGAGTTGGGTGAAGGGATACGAAAATGTCTTGACTCCGATGAATCAGCTTAGTGCTTTGTTTCACGAAAAGGTTGAGATGAAAGAAGGTGTTACTCAGGAATATCGGTATCGGGAAGCTTTGATGAATAATCTTTTATTGCAAACAAGCTGTTTTCGTTATTGGGGTCAAGGGGTTTGGACTGATTATGCTAGAGAAATTTATCGTCGAGGTGAAGCTAGTCTGAAAAGTAATTTTTAAGCTTTTGGATGAAAATGAACCAGTCTTGAATTGAGCCAAAAAAAGAAAGGAGAACATGGGAGCATCCCGTTTAGTTTCAACTACTGATTCTTGAGTTGTAACTGCGGACTCCCAACTCCCAACTCCCAACTCCTGATAAATTGAGATACTTTTACTGTTAATGCGTCTCTTGCTTCGGAAATAACCTATTTAATATCAGCACCGGATGCAGCAGTCACCGAACTGCGTCTCATTTACTAGCTCTTGCACTCCAAAAGCCACTTTTTGAGTGTGAAATACTATGACCATTCCAACCATTATTTAAGTATTATCACTTGCCCGTTATCAGGTGTTTTTTCACTGACTATAGCAATCTTATATGAAGCGAGTATGAAGGTAGTGTTTATTTTATATAAAATTTTTACTTTTTTATAAGCAAAATTTTTCATCTATATTAAGATTGGCATATTTATAAATAGGACACTGGTGCAGAAAATTCAAGATATGCGATCGCGCTTTTGAGCCATCTTTGCTGCAACCGCCGAAAACTCATTTTGTATCAGGGTTGGAGATTGACGAAAAAGCCTAAAAGCTTGTCAAAGTAGGCTTTCCCTAGAAAAATTCATTTATCAACCTAAAAATCGTGATTTATAGAAATTTTTGGGAATTATAGAACTGAAGCTGCCGAAATTCGTCATTTAACTTGCTTGTTGCACATTGGGCAAATTTTGGCAAGGTTAAACAAAATTTAGGGATGCGATCGCGTCCCAGTGTTGATTTGTTACTTAGTGAGAATTTATTGAGAAGTATAAATTATGGCAGACCTATATTTTTCTGAGTATGTCGAGGGTAGCAGTAACAACAAAGCACTCGAAATCTACAACGGCACTGGGGCGGCAATTGACCTCGAAGCAGCAGGTTATGCCATAGACATTTATTCCAACGGTAGCCCTACACCTATTCATACTTTCAACCTGACTGGAACCGTAGCAAATAGCGATGTCTTTGTCTTTGCACTCAATAACGGTACTAATCCAGCTATCATTGCCCAAGCTGACCAGCTGGATACCAATCAATTTAATTGGTACAACGGCGACGATGCCATTGTGCTGCGTAAAAATACAACCATTATTGACGTAATTGGTCAGATTGGCGTAGACCCAGGCACAGAGTGGGGTACTGGGCTTACCAGTACGCAAGACAATACGCTGACTCGAAATCGAAGTGTAACGGCTGGAGATACCAATCCCAATGATGCCTTTAACCCCACCGCTGAATGGCAAGGATTTCTTGTTAATACATTCAACGGTTTGGGCAGCTACTATGCTACACCAGTCCTGAATAACTCTGGCTCTGTGACGCTGCCAGCTATTAATGAGGATATACCCGACCCTAACAACATCGGCACTAAGCTCTTTGATCTAATTAGTGGCTTAGTCACAGATGTTAATAATGACCCGCAAGGAATTGCCGTAACGGGGGTAGATAACAGCAACGGCATCTGGCAATACTCACTTGACGGCGGTAGCAATTGGACAAAGTTTGGTGCAGTGTCGGATACCAACGCAACAGTGTTGGGTTGGACAAGCTTGTATACAAGTCAAGTAGGTACTGCACCAAGCAGTCAAAGGCTAACGTTTGCAAATCTTAGCGGTGCCATTCAAACTGTGGGTAGTGGTGCGACTACTCTCACTAGCCTTGCCAATAGCAACATATATACTGGCTACACTACATCGTCCTTTACCCTTGACCGAACCAAAGGCTACACCATCAACTTCAGTGTCAAAATCAACACTGAGGATCATAGCCCTGCCAGCGCACAAAAAAACCCCAGTCAAGATTCTATTGCAGATCGAGCTGGTTTCAGCATCATCGCTATTAGCTCAGACGGTCAGAAAGGTATAGAAATTGGCTTTTGGGATAATGAAATCTGGGTGCAGGATGATGGTGTTACGCCTGGTAATGGTTCAATTTTCACCCACACTGTCAATTCTGCCGAGCGCTATTTTGGCAGCACCACGACTTTAAAGGACTATTCCCTGTCGGTTCTAGGCAACAACTACACGCTTTACGCTAACGGTACGCAAATTCTGAGTGGCTTGCTACGGGACTACACCGCCTTTGTGGGATCTATAGACCCTTACGAAACTCCTAACTTTATCTTTTTAGGAGACGACACCACAAGTGCCTCTGCTAGTTTCGACTTGACACGGGTTGCAGTTCAGGTAGCAGAACCAAGAATCCGCTTCGTACCCAACGCCAACTACAACGGCACCACGCCAAATATTACCTTCCGCGCTTGGGATGGGACGGATGGGATTGTTAGCGGTACTACTGAGGTAAACGCCTCAGTAAATGGAGGTACGACACCATTTAGCAGTGCTAGCGAGACAGCCACAATTACAGTTAACCCAATCAACGATGCGCCGACGTTCGTGGCTGGGGGAAATCAAAATGCGATCGCTGGCTCTGGATTACAAACTGTAGCTGGATGGGCAAGCAATTTCAATCCTGGCGCAACGGAATCAACTCAAAGTGTCGATAGTTACATAGTTAACGTCACTAGCAACTCTGGTATTTTTGCGACTCCGCCAGCAATTGACCCGCTGACAGGCAATCTTACTTATACTCCTACTGCAACAATTGGTACAGCTACTACAGCGACAGTTCAAGTCCAAGTCAAGGATAACGGCGGCACTGCTAACGGTGGTGTCGATACCTCAGTAGCGCAAACCTTTCAAATTACCGTCAACCCTGGAACACCGACAGTTAGCATCCAGGCGATAGATGCTGATGCAGCAGAAGCGGGCGCAAATACTGGAACTTACCAGATTACTCGTACTGGCAACACAACGGGCAATTTAACTGTAAAATTTGCCGTCAGTAATAACAGTGCCACCAGTGGTGACTACACCCTAACAGATAGTAACGGCAAAGCGATCGCTATCTCGAATGGAATTGCCACCGTCACTCTATTAGATGGACAAGCGTCTTTCAATATTACTCTTAGCGCAGTTGACGACATCCAAGCGGAGGCAGCTGAAACACTAAAGTTAGATTTAGTAGCTGACGCGGCGTATGCGATCGCATCTTCCCAAAATACCGCAACCGTCACCATCCAGCAAAATGACACGGTAGTCATTAACGCCAACGACAGCGGCGAAGGTTCGCTACGACAAGCAATTATCAACGCGAACGCCCTTATTGGCACCGATACCATCGGGTTTCAAATTGGCAGTGGTTTACAGACAATTACACCCCTGTCAGCTTTACCTACCATCACCGATTCGGTAATTATTGACGGCACTACTCAGCCTGGATTTTCTGGTACTCCCATTATTCAATTAAGTGGAAGTGGGACGGGTACTGGACTGGAAATTACTGCGGGCAATAGTACAGTCCGTGGCTTAATTTTTAATGGTTTTCAGAATGGGATTGAGTTAAGCGCCGGTGGCAATAATGTTATTGCAGGCAACTTTATTGGGACGAATGCGGTGGGTAATACAGCCGCAGGTAACTCTGCCTGGGGGGTGTTTATCAACGGTTCCTCTAACAATATCATCGGGGGAACGACGGCAGGGACGCGCAACATTATTTCCGGTAACAGTGTCGGTCTGTTCGTCACTGGTAGCGGGAATCAAATCCAAGGTAACTACATCGGGACTGATGTCACTGGTAATGTTGACTTGGGCAATAGTGCTGACGGTATAAGCATCCAAGGAACCAACAACATCATTGGCGGGACGACAACCGACGCACGGAACGTCATCTCCGGCAATAATCAGAATGGTGTCAGCATTAGCCAAGCCAGTTCCACCGGAAACCAGATATTAGGGAACTACATTGGCACCAATGCTGCTGGTACTGCCGATTTAGGTAACACTCTCAATGGTGTAGAAATTCAATACGTATCCAATAACATTATCGGCGGGACAGCCGCTGGCGCAGGTAATGTTATTTCTGGTAATAACAGTAACGGTATCTGGATTACAGGCAGCACTGCTACGGGGAACCAAGTACAAGGCAACTACATTGGCACCCAAGCCGATGGTAGCAGCGCTTTAGGGAATACTTTCCGGGGAGTGTGGCTTACCGATGCTAACGATAATATCATCGGCGGGACGGCAGCAGGAACTGGGAATGCGATCGCTTTTAATGGTCAAGAAGGGGTATTGGTTAGTTCCGGCATTGGCAATGCTATCCTGGGGAACTCCATCTTCTCCAACACTAACTTAGGAATTGATCTTGGCAGTATCGGCGTAACCGCTAACGATGTTGGCGATGGTGACGCGGGGGCGAACAATCTGCAAAATTTCCCGTTGCTGACTTCTGCGGTTTTAAATGGTGTCAACACAACGGTTACAGGAACATTCAACAGCAACCCCAACGCTACATTCAGACTAGAATTTTTCTCTAACACAGCCTTAGATGCGTCTGGCAATGGAGAGGGTAAAACATTCCTTGGCTTTACCAATGTAACGACTGATGCCAGTGGTAATGGCAGCTTTACGGCTAATTTGGCGACGACGGTAGCGTTGGGTAACTTTATTACCGCAACAGCAACCAATTCCAACAACACCTCCGAGTTTTCCACCGGAATACCCGTTACCACACTTGTCAGTATTAATGCCATAGATGCTACCGCTGCTGAATCAGGCACCGATACAGGCATTTACCAGATTACTCGAACTGGTACAACGGGCAATTTGACAGTAAATCTTGCTGTTGATGGTAGCAGCAGTGCTAGCGGAAATGACTATACACTGAGTAGCGGTGGTTTGTCGGTGGTGATTCCGGATGGGAAGAGTTTTGTCAATGTTACTCTTACTGCTGTTGATGGTAATTTGCCAGAGTTAGAGGAAACGCTGCGGCTAAACTTGGCGATAGGTGCAGGTTACACCATTGATACTGATAATGATAATGCTACGGTAGCGATCGCATCCAACGACACGATTCAATACGCGATTATCACTGCTTCCCCTGCTCCCCCAACTCTAAACGAAGGTGACGCTGATAAGCAAACCGTTACCTTTACTGTCACACGCAGCGGCGGGATTGGCGTAGCAAGTACCGTTGATTATGCAATTGGTGGGACTGCTACTTCTGGCACTGACTATAACAATATTCTGGTAAATGGTGAAGGAGCTGCTCTTTCTGGCACTATTAATTTTGCTGCTGGTGAGGAGACAAAGACGATTGAATTGGATGTCTTGGGTGACACAACATTTGAACTTGATGAAAATATTTCTGTCACTCTCAGTAATCCTAACCTGACGGATGCCCCAGCAAGTTCTAAAATTACTACAGCTATAGCACAGGTAACGGTTGAAGACGATGACAATCAACCTACTATCAGCATCAACGATGTCAGCGGAACCGAAGGAAATAACGACACAACTAACGCTACCTTTACTATTAGCCTTTCTGATGCAAGTAGCGAAACTGTCACCGTAAATTACGCCACATCTGACGGTACAGCTACCACAATTGACGGAGATTACACTGGCGTTACATCAACACCAATCACCTTCAACCCTGGAGAAACAACCAAAACTATCACTGTTGCTATTAACGGTGATAATAAATTTGAGACAAATGAAACCTTTAACGTGAATCTCAGTGGTGCGACTAATGCCACCATTGCTGATAACACGGGAGTTGGTACGATTACTAATGATGATAATCAACCGCAAATTAGCATTGATGATGTCAGCGTAACTGAAGGCAACGACGGCACTGTTAATGCCATCTTCACTGTTAGCCTCTCCAACCCCAGCAGCTTACCTGTCAGCATCAACTACGCCACAGCCAATAATACTGCGATCGCTAGTAGTGACTACAGTACTACCAATGGCACCTTAACCTTCAACCCTGGAGTCACCACTCAAACCATCAGCGTTCCGGTTATTGGTGAATTGGCAACTGAAGCAAATGAAAGCTTTTTTGTCAACCTGTCCAACCCAATCAATGCCACAATTGCCGATAACCAGGGTATCGGCACCATCATCGACAACGACGCGGCTGGCTTCACCATTTCCTCGATTAGCGGTAACACTACCGAAGCCGGAGGAAAAGCCACCTTCACCGTAAAATTGAATAGCGCCCCCACCGCTGATGTCACAATTGGTTTAACCAGTTCTGACACAAGCGAAGGCAAAGTCTCGGCATCTAGCCTCACTTTCAGTGCCAATAATTGGAATATCGCCCAGACTGTAACCGTCACTGGTGTTGATGATGCGATCGCTGATGGCAATATTCCTTACAGTATCATCACTGCTCCAGTAGTTAGCACTGATAATAAATACAACAACCTTAACCCTAACGATGTCGCTGTCACCAACATCGACAATGACATTGCTGGCTTCACCATCACCCCAGCGAGGCGGCTACAAACCACCGAAGCGGGTGTCCAAGCCAGCTTCATAGTGAAACTCAATAGCCAACCCACAGCTAATGTCACCCTTGGTTTAGTCAGTTCTGATACCACCGAAGGCATTTCCACCTCTAGCCTCACCTTCACCCCGAACAACTGGAATATTGCCCAAACTGTAACTGTTACGGGTGTGGATGATGTAGTTGTTGATGGTAACATCGCTTACAAGATACTCACTAAACCAGCCGTTAGCGCTGATAGTAAATACAATCGGCTTAATCCGGTTAATGTCGCTGTTAGAAACGCGGACAACGACATCGTAGAATTTAACGTGATTAACGGCACATCAGTTTCTGAAACATTGGTGGGAACCACTCAAAGCGATCGCATCTATGGTTTTGGTGGACATGACACCATTTCCGCTGGACTAGGAAACGACCAAATTTACGGTGATGATGGCAACGACACGCTAATTGGCGATATCAGCAATAACTTGGTTGCAGGTGGCGATGACTTTATTTATGGCGGTACAGGAAGCGATCGCATCTATGGCAACGATGGCAATGATTTCCTCTACGGCGAGTCAGGAAACGATCTAATTTTCGGCGATTCTGGCAATGACCTTCTCAGAGGCGGCTTAGGCAATGATGTGGTTACGGGTGGTACTGGACGCGATACTTTTGTCTTTGCCAGAGGCGAAGGCACTGACATCATCGGCGACTTTCAAATTGGTAGTGACTTCATTGGTTTAGCTGGCGGTTTGAGTTTGGGTCAGTTGTTGATTACACAAAGAAGTAGCCAAACTGTGATTACTCTATCCGACGGTGAGGTTTTAGCAGCTTTGAATAATGTTAATGCTGCTACTCTCCAAAGCTATGCTGCCAGCACTTTTGTGACGATTTAGTATCTAACCCCTAACTCCTTCCCGATTCCGGCAAGGGGAAAAACATTAGCCCTTCTCCTCAAAAGAGAGGGCTTTAAGTCTTTGCGTATAAATTTTAAAGCTACTGTAAAACTTTGACGAAGTTTCTAATCACTACGCTATTTGGCGTATATCATCCCCCTAAAGATAGATTATAGTCAAGAAAAGAAACCAATATTGAGAGGGATGGATACTGAAAAACTACCGACTTCACAGTTGTACGCGATCGCAGACAGCACTGCCTGAGCGTAATCACCGTTATAAGCGGGTAAAAAAGATTACATTAATGTCCGCCCTCACTTACCTTGCCACCCAAATAACGCCATCTGCGTCAGACTCCTAACCCACTGGTGGCGGGTGCATTACCAAAATAATTAATTTTTTGTCAATACCACCAAGTTATTTGGCAGCGCGATGTGTTGCGATTCGCGCCCGACTTTTGATGGCTTCTAGTAACTAACTATAAGGAATCCTCACGGTGCAAGACCTCAACCAGAACGCCAACAATCAAGACTCCACCAATTCTATGACTGAAGTTACTTCCACCGCCGCCAATAAACAGATTGTTTTCATCGATGCCACAGTTGCGGATAAAGAAAGCCTGGCGGCGGGTGTCGCATCGGGAACTGAGGTAATTATCCTTGACTCCACGCGGGATGGTGTAGCACAGATTACCGAAGTGTTGGCAAATCGCAGCGATATCGCCAGCGTTCACATTGTCTCCCACGGTGCTGAAGGCAATTTGCAACTGGGAGCGAGTGCGGTTAACGCGGATAACCTACAAGCTTACAGCAACTCTCTACAGCAGTGGGCGAGTGTTTTAACAGCGGACGCCGATATTCTTCTGTATGGTTGCGACGTAGCATCTGGAGAGACTGGGGAAGCCTTCGTGCAACAGCTGAGTCAGTTGACGGGTGCTGACGTTGCTGCTTCTGATGACTTGACGGGGAGCACGGCGCTGGGAGGTGACTGGGATTTAGAGGTAGCAACTGGGCAAATTGAGTCAGCTCTTGCCTTTGATGCACCGAGAAGGGAGGCGTACCAGTCTGTATTGCCTTTGTCATTTGCACCCAAGACTGACATTGGGGTGGGAAATAGTCCCTCTTCTGTAGCCGTAGGAGACTTCAACAGGGACGGTCGGCTCGACCTCGCCACGGCAAACCAAAGCTCCAACAACGTTTCGGTACTCTTAGGCAATGCTACGGGAGGCTTTGCTGCTGCCACTAACTTTGGGGTGGGAAGTAGTCCCGAGTCTGTAGCCGTAGGAGACTTCAACGGGGACGGTCGGCTCGACCTCGCCACACCAAACTATGCCTCTAACAACGTTTCGGTACTCTTAGGCAATGCTACGGGAGGCTTTGCTGCTGCCACTAACTTTGAGCTAGGGACACGTCCCAATTCTGTAGCCGTAGGAGACTTCAACGGGGACGGTAGGCTCGACCTCGCCACGGCAAACCAAGTCCCTAACAACGTTTCGGTACTCTTAGGCAATGCTACGGGAGGCTTTGCTGCTGCCACTAACTTTGGGGTGGGAAATAGTCCCTCTTCTGTAGCCGTAGGAGACTTCAACGGGGACGGTCGGCTCGACCTCGCCACAGCAAACTATGGCTCTAGCAACGTTTCGGTACTCTTAGGCAATGCTACGGGAGGCTTTGCTGCTGCCACTAACTTTGGGGTGGGAAGTAATCCCTCTTCTGTAGCCGTAGGAGACTTCAACGGGGACGGTCGGCTCGACCTCGCCACAGCAAATTATCTCTCTAACAACGTTTCGGTACTATTAGGCAATGCTACGGGAGGCTTTGCTGCTGCCACTAACTTTGAGCTAGGGACACGTCCCTATTCTGTAGCCGTAGGAGACTTTAACGGGGACGGTAGGCTCGACCTCGTCACGGCAAACCTTGTATCTAACAACGTTTCGGTACTCTTAGGCAATGCTACGGGAGGCTTTGCTGCTGCCACTAACTTTGGGGTGGGAAGTAATCCCTCTTCTGTAGCCGTAGGAGACTTCAACGGGGACGGTCGGCTCGACCTCGCCACGGCAAACTCTAGAAATGACACCGTTTCGATACTACTTAATACTTATACATTGAACTCTGCCCCTGTCCTCAACAACACAGGCAACCCCACCCTAACAGAAATCCTCGAAGACCCAACCAGCAACAATGGCACCCTTGTTTCTGCCCTCATCGCCAGTGGTGCTGGCGGCAACCCCATCACCGACGCTGACACGGGTGCTGTCGAAGGCATCGCCGTCATCGGTGTAGACAATACTAACGGGACCTGGCAATACTCCACCACTGGTGGTGCGAGCTGGGCTAATTTTAACGTCTCTGCTACCTCTGCCACAGTTTTAACGGATACAGCTAACGACAGGATTCGCTTCGTCCCCAATCTCAACTACAATGGCAGCGTCGCAGACGGAATCACCTTCCGCGCTTGGGATGCCACAGACGGACACGCCAGTGGCACTACCGGGGTCAACCCTGGTGCTGGTGGTGGCGAAACCGCCTTCAGTACCACTTCAGAAACAGCGAGTATCACCGTCACCCCCGTCAACGACGCCCCCGTCGCTGTCAACGACAGCCTCACCACCAGCGAAGACACGCCACTCATCCTCTCGCAACTGCTAGCTAACGACACCGATGCCGAGGGCAATGCCCTGACCATCACCGAAATTGCCCAGCCCAGCAACGGCACAGTGGTGAGGAATGCTGATGGCACCTACACCTACACCCCCAGCGCCAACTACAACGGCACTGACAGCTTCACCTACACCATCAGCGACAACCAAGGCGGCACTTCCACCGCCACGGCAAATCTTAACGTCACTCCCGTCAACGATGCCCCTACCTTCAATGCAGGCGCTTCTCAAGTCGTCATGGCAAATTCGGGAGTGCAAACCGTTACCGGATGGGCTACTAATTTTAATCCGGGTGCAGCCAACGAATCTACTCAAACACTTGACAGCTACATAGTTAATGTAGTGGGCAACGCAAATATTTTTAAAGACGCACCCACCATCGATGCTCAGGGCAACCTGACATTCACCCCAGTTGCTAACCTTACCACCAGCACCACTGCAACCATCGAAGTCCGCGCCAAAGATAACGGCGGAACCACCAATGGTGGCGTCGATACCTCAGCGGCAAAGACTTTCAACATTACCGTCAACCCAGAACCGAAGATTACCATCAGTGATGTCACCCTTACTGAAGGCAACAGAGGTGTCAGCTATGCTGAGTTCAAAGTTTCGCTTTCCAACGCCAGCAGCAGTGTTGTCAGTGTCAACTACGCTACCGCTAACAACACAGCTGCTGCTGGCAGCGACTACACCGCCACCAACGGCATCTTAACTTTTGATCCCGGTGTCACTAGCAAAACCTTCCGGGTAGCTGTCAATGGTGACAGGGTGGATGAAGCAAATGAAAGCTTTTTTGTCAACCTGTCTAATCCCAGCAAAGCCACAATTGCGGATGCTCAAGGAGTCGGAAATATCACCGATAACGACACCGCAGGTTTCACCATCACCCCAATCAGCGGCAATACTAGCGAAGCAGGTGGTACGGCAAGCTTCAGCGTCAAACTAAATAGCAAACCGACTGCTAACGTGGCTCTAGGTTTAGCCAGTTCCGACACCACCGAAGGCACTCTTTCCACAAATACGCTCACTTTCACGGCGAATAACTGGAATGTGGCGCAAGCTGTCACCGTTAAAGGTGTTGACGATACGCTGGTTGATGGTAATCTTGCTTACAAGATCGTTACTAACCCGGCTGTTAGCGCTGACAGTAAATATAACAACCTGAATCCGCTTGATGTCACTGTCACCAACATCGACAACGATGTTGCCACCACCAACGTTATCAATGGCAATAGTTTAGTTGCCATTTCCGAAACGTTGGTAGGAACAGCTCAAAACGACCTGATTAACGGTTATGGCGGTCACGATACCATGAGTGGTGGTATGGGTAGCGATCGCATCTACGGCGGCGATGGCAACGATAACTTAATCGGCGATACTACTGCTCTAACGGGAACTTTTGGTGGCGACGATCTGATTTGGGGCGGTACGGGAAGCGATCGCATCTACGGTGGTTATGGCAATGATATGCTGTACGGCGAAGCTGGAAACGACCTTCTTTGGGGCGACGCTGGCAACGACTTACTCACTGGCGGTACTGGTAACGATATTCTTACAGGTGGTGCTGGACGCGATACTTTTGTCCTAGCTAAGGGTGAAGGTAGCGATATGATTACTGACTTCCGAGTTGGTGAAGATTTGATTGGTTTAGCTGGTGGTTTAAGTTTAGGTCAGGTGTCAATTACGCAAAGAAGCACTCAAACTGTGATTACTAATAACTCCAATGGTGAGTTGTTAGCCGCTTTGAATAATGTTAATGCTGCTACTTTCCAAAGCTACGCTTCCAGCACTTTCGTAACTATCTAAGTGTAGGAAAACCGGATTCCTAGAAGGTAAAATCGCTGCACCTATGTCAATGGGTGCAGCGAACTGATACCATCAAGTCGGCGATATTATACGCCACAATCCAAGGACGCGGAAACCCCGCCTCTACAAAGTGGAGCTTCACTCCCCCAATCCCTGTGTACAAGGGTAAGGGTGCAGCCAGCAGCTACCATGAATGCAATATTATTTAGCTGAAAACGCCACATCCTTTAGGTCGGAGAAAAAAGAATGCTTCCGAAAAAATCAACTTCATACTTGTGCGCCACTTTGTTAGTTTCGGGGTTAGTTTCGGGAATACTCGCCACCACCGCCACTGCACAAACTATAGAGTCTTTATCTGAACAGTCTTCATCTGAAATATTAGAAGTAAAAGCAGACACCATCACTGTAGAAAATGATTTACCTGCAACTGAGGCATCTGAAGAAGCCGAAAAACTCGAAGTCGAAACTAATACTACAATTTTTGAAATAAAAAATACTTCACCTGCAATTACAAATCCAAAAAAAATAGCAGATGTAGAGTTACCGCCTCGTACCTTAAACGAGTTTGGTAAAATCTCGCCGGAAGTTAACGCCGAACCCGCACAAAATTCTCCAATAAGTAGCCAGAAAACCGCACAAACGACTGCAACACCAACCGAATCAACTGTAAAAATTCTCCCGCGTGTGGGGGTAAACTTTACCAGCGGCCCAGGTGTTGGCTACTCTAGTTCGTTTACTAGCTTAGAAGGTTTTCTACCTCTATCTTCAGGTAAAACTAATAACCTGCCATTTCTAGAAGGACGAGTCCTATTATCAACAGAAAATGCTCTCATCAGCAGTAATTTGCTTTTAGGTTATCGCACTTACAATCCTAAAGATAACCGCGTCTATGGCGGTTATGTCGCCTACAACACCCGCGACACAGGAAATAGCCACTTCAACCAACTAGGTGTAGGAGTTGAAAGCTTAGGGGATTGGGATGTTCGCGCTAATGCTTATATACCAGTTGGCGATACCCGCCAAAAGACACAAGAAACCATTTCTAATAATAATTTGTCCTTATCAGAACCTGTATTTCAGGGGAATTTTTTAGCGCAGACTCGGACTCAGCAAGGACAAATTAACCGCCGCTTTGAAGCAGCGATGGCAGGATTTGATGTTGAGGCTGGTACAAAAATTGCTCAGATAGGTAAGACGGGCGATCTGCGGGGTTATGCTGGATTATATTATTATGATGCTCCCGGTAGTGCCGATATTTTGGGGTTTAGCACTCGTTTAGAAGCCCGTCCTACTGATAATTTGCGGCTAGGAGTTTCCCTTTCAAATGATGCTACTTTTGGGACTAATTTGGTGCTAAGCGTGGGGGCGAATTTCCCTGGTACTCGTCCGAGAAATATAGGTAAAGGAAATACGGTGTTGGTGCGTTTGGGAGAATCTGTCGCCCGAAATGTAAATATTGTAGTGGATGAGCAACAGGAAGTTGAATCATTTACACGACAAGAAACTGTTTTTGTTACTAACCCGAATACTGGTCAACCTTGGAGATTTCAACACGTTAATTTGGGGATAGGAACGGGTAACGGTACATTTGAAAGTCCGACTGGAGATGTTGCTTCAGCTTTGGCTGTGGCGCAGCCGGAGGATATTGTTTATGTGCAACCAGGGACAAATCCAAGTATTCCCGCCTTCCAAATTCCTGATAGGGTGCAGGTGCTTTCTACTGGCCCCGTGCAGCGGATAAATACGGTAGAGTTAGGTAATTTACAATTGCCGTCCTCTGGTGCTGGTGTGCGTCCACAGGTGACGGGAACGGTAACGATAGGTAATAGAACTACGCTTTCTGGATTTGAAATTGCTACTACTACTGGTGCTGGTATTGCGGGGACAAATATCAGCGATGTGACAATTCGAGAGAATGCGATCGCATCTTCTGTAAGCGAGGGTATTTTACTTCAGAATGTGGCTGGGCAGGTAGCGATCGCTAACAACACAATCAACAATTCTGGTTTGGAAGGCTTCTCTTTGCGTAATAATCAAGGACAAGTCACTCTGTCGCTTACAGAGAACAGTATTGCCAATAATGGTGCTGCTGCTGACGACGGGGACGGAGTTAATGTCGAACTTAGCAATAGCGCTACAGGGACGTTCAACATAGAAAAGAACGCGATCGCTAACAATAGCAGTAATAATGGCATCGCAGATGGAATCGAAATCAGAATTATCGATAATGCTTCTGGAACGTTTAATGTTTCTGATAATCAGATAACCACAAATCAGTTTAAGGGGATTAATATTCAACTTGACTCTACATCCTCTGGGACATTCAATATTACCAACAACAGTATTCAAGAGAACCTTGACGACGGGATTACTCTGCAACTGAACGATCAAGCAACTGGAACCTTCAATATTTCTAACAACCCAGAAATTTCTCAAAATGGTTTGTTCGGCATTGCTATATTACTGTCCGACAGCACTTCGGGAACGTTCAACATTACTAGCAATACGATTCAAGAAAATCAAAATAATGGGGTGAATATTCAATTAAACGATACAGCAGCAGCAACCATTAATGTTTCCAATAATCAGCAAATTGCTAGAAATGGATTAAACGGGATTTTTACAACGACGAGTGAAACATCCCAACTCCGGCTAACAATTGAATCGAATCAAATTTCCGAAAATTCTTTTACCTCGCTTTCTATTAACAGTTTTGGTTCTAGTAATACTTTTGCTAGTGTCGCCTTGAACACTTTAACTGGCGGTCCATTGGGCGATTTAGAAGTGATAGCGAGTGGAGTTGATGATATTGTTTGCTTGCGATCGCGTCAAAATACAATTGGCAATCTTTTGTTAGATGATAGTCTTGGGGGGACGATACAGGCAGAGGATGGAATATCCACTAATAACATTGCCACAAGTAATGTCACTAATTGGTCAGGAACTAATGTAGCGGCTAGGAGCTGTGGTTTCCCGTAAAAGATAAAGTAAAATCAATCCTACCAAATATAGAAATTCTCAAAATTGTGATCCAGCCCTTCAGATACCCGACTTCTTAGAGAAGTCGGGTATCTTGCTTTCACGAATCATTTAGGAATGCTATAGGTTGTAAACCGTATACACACGAAAAATTTTGTCTGTCTGTTTTTACCAGAGTATCGTCACAAGACGCAAGAAAATGTCAAACTAAATAAATGTGTTTTTTTAACTTTCGCAAACAGTTAAATTGAAGTTTATGGCAAGTCAGCGCGTTCTCTCTGGAGTTCAACCAACCGGAAATCTGCATTTAGGTAACTATCTGGGAGCAATTCGCAACTGGGTAGAAGGTCAAAGCCAGTATGAAAATTTTCTCTTTATAGCAGACTTGCACGCAATCACAGCACCGCACGATCCAGCATCGCTGACAGCTAATACTTACAACCTCGCTGCTGTGTATCTGGCGTGTGGTCTCGATCTAAACCACTCTACTATTTTTGTGCAATCTCACGTCTCAGCGCACAGCGAGCTGATGTGGCTGCTAAATTGCGTTACGCCGCTTAACTGGCTGCAAGATATGATCCAGTTCAAGGAAAAGGCGGTAAAGCAGGGGGAAAATGTCAATACTGGGTTGCTGGATTATCCAGTGTTGATGGCGGCGGATATTTTACTATATCAGGCGGATAAGGTGCCTGTCGGTGAAGACCAGAAGCAGCATTTGGAATTGACGCGGGATATTGCTAATCGGTTTAATTATCTGTTTTGTCGGGAAAATCCAGTGCTGAAGTTGCCAAATCCGTTAATTCGCGCTGAGGGTGCGAGGGTGATGAGTTTGACTGATGGAACTCGCAAGATGTCTAAGTCTGACCCTTCGGATATGAGTCGGATTAATTTGCTGGATACTCCAGAACAAATTCAAAATAAGATTAAGCGTTGTAAGACTGACTCGGTACGCGGTTTAACGTTTGACGATTCCCAACGTCCGGAAGCACGAAATCTGCTGACTCTCTACACTTTGCTTTCTGGAAAAACTAAGGAAGAAGTGGCGGCGGAATGTCAGGAGATGGGTTGGGGACAGTTTAAGCCGTTGCTTACAGAAACGACGATTAACGCCTTGAAACCAATTCAGGAAAAGTATCACGCGGTGATGGATGACAAGGGTTATCTGGAGTCGGTGTTGCGGGATGGAAGAGAGAAAGCCGAAGCGATCGCATCCTCTACCCTCTCCCAAGTAAAATCTGCTATGGGTTATTCCTTACCATTGTGAGGATAGCAGTTTCGCAACAGTAGTAGAGAAAATGAAAGCCCAAGAAGTGATGGGAAATGTTGACGAACACGGTCAACTCTCCTTAGACGCACCCTTAGTAGTGGATAAGCATAGCCGCGTCCGGATAATTGTCTTGTTCCTAGAAGATACAGAGGAAGATGATGAACCCAAGGAGTCTGTTTTAGAAAGCCTTAACAAGTCGCTTATGGAAGCAAAAGCAGGTAAAACTAAACCAGTTTCTCAACTGTGGGATGACATTGATGCTGAGTGAGTCATCCTCAGTTGAAGTTAAGTTTACTGATGAATTTGGGCGCAGACTACGCGCCCTTTCCAAAAAGTATCGCCTGATTCGAGATGATATTCAGCCTATCATCGAACAACTGCAAACTGGGGACTTTGTGGGCGACTAGATAGCCGGAACAGGCTTTGCAGTTTTCAAGGTGCGAGTCCGCAACAGCGATATTCAAAAGGGTAAAAGTGCTGGTTATCGGCTAATCTATCAGGTTGAGTCACCCACGAGCGTTCTGCTGCTGCTCATCTACTCTAAGCTGGAACAGACAGATGTTTCAGCAGACGATATCCAGTCTGCGATCGCGCAGTTTCAAGAAGGTAGTGGTAATCACTAAAAGAATCCAGGCGATTGGATTGAAGGATGAAGGACAGCTGAAATTTTACAATTCTTACAGCACAATTCACACTCTCTTTATCCTTCATAATCCATACTTAACAAAAAAACCAAATGCCTACCATCGAAAACTCAATGCTGTTTAAATCTTTCCGTAGCGCTGCTGAAGCTGGTGAATTTCTGATTACCGCAGAGGTCGCACCCCCCAAAGGCGGGAATCCAGTCCACATGGTGGAAATGGCGCAAACCCTTAAAGGTAGGGTTCATGCGGTTAATATTACTGATGGCAGTCGGGCGGTGTTGCGGATGTGTCCGATGGCGGCTAGTGTAATTTTATTGCAGCACGGAATCGAGCCGATTTGTCAGATGGCTTGTCGCGATCGCAACCGCATCGGACTGCAAGGCGATCTCATGGGCGCTCATGCTCTCGGTATCCGGAATATTTTAGCGCTAACAGGCGATCCTGTGAAAGCAGGCGATCATACTGATGCCAAGAGTGTATTTGATCTGGAATCTGTGCGGTTGCTGGGTTTAATTAAAAAAATGAATCTCGGTTTCGACTGGAACGACAAACCCCTCACAGATGGTGCTACAGATTTATTTGCTGGTGCTGCTGTTGACCCCCAGCTGGCAAGTTGGTCAGGATTGCAAAGCCGATTTGAACGTAAACTAGAAGCTGGAGCGCAATACTTCCAAAGCCAGCTGATTTGCGATTTTGACCGTTTGGAAAAATTTATGGACAAAATTGCTGCTGGCTGCGGTAAGCCAATTATGGCGGGAATTTTTCTGCTAAAGTCTGCCAAAAATGCCGAATTTATTAATCGCTGCGTACCTGGTGTCAATATTCCCCAAGACATCATCGACCGTTTAGCAGCAGCAGACGATCCGTTGCAAGAAGGGATGGCGATCGCAGCTGAACAAGTCAAATTGGCTAGTCAACTCTGCCAAGGTGTTCATATGATGGCTGTAAAGCGGGAAGATTTGATTCCCGAAATTCTGGATATGGCTGGAATTCCACCGCTAAACCAGTTAGTGTCAGCAGGAACAGAAGATGAACGCACAAACAATAAAGCAACTGCCGATTCCGTCGCACTTTGATGCTAAAAAGGTGGGAGAAGTTTGGCGAGTGCCATATCAACAACGGGCAGAAGACGCGAGGAATTGGGCAAAAAAGCACGATATTCCTCCATCTAGCGAGGATAAAACTCGCCTTTGCCTGTTGTTGATTGATGTGCAGAATACATTTTGCATCCCCGACTTTGAATTATTTGTCACGGGTGCGGTTAATGATAATGTGCGGTTGTGCGAATTCATCTATCGGAATTTGGGGAAGATTAGCGCGATCGCACCCACAATGGATACTCACACCGCCATCCAAATCTTCCACCCCATCTTCTGGATTAACGACGCTGGAGAACATCCCACCCCCGCCGCCACGATGATTACACCGGAAGATATCCAGCAAGGCATCTGGAAGGTCAACCCAACAGTTGCCGGAATTGTCGGTGCAGATTACTCTAATCTTGTTTCACATTCTTTGCATTATGTCAAGCATTTGAGTGAAAAAGGCAAATATCCGCTAACCGTATGGCCTTATCATTCCATGTTGGGCGGTATTGGTCACGCCTTGGTTTCTGCGGTAGAAGAGGCGTTGCTTTTTCACTGCATTGCGAGGAATAGCCAAACGCGGTTTGAGGTAAAGGGAGACAATCCTTTAACTGAAAACTATTCTGTCTTGCGTGCGGAAGTATTAGAAGGAGTGAATGGAAACTCTATCGCCCAGAAGAATACAAAATTCATCGAGTATCTGCTAGAATTTGATGCTGTAATAATTGCTGGACAAGCAAAAAGTCATTGCGTTGCCTGGACAATTGATGATTTATTGACAGAAATTAAAGCAAAAGATGCCAGTCTTACTGAAAAAGTTTATCTATTGGAAGATTGCACATCGCCCGTTGTGGTGCCGGGAATAGTGGATTATACAGAACAAGCTGATGAGGCTTTTGCCAGATTTGCGGCGGCGGGAATGCACCTAATTAAGTCAACTGAACCTCTGGAAATTGGTAATCTATAGTGCCAAATAATATTATGAGGCACCGCATTGTAAAAATTCCCAGTCAGAGACAGGGAAGGAGTATAAGGAATAAAAACGAATGACTAGCAGTAATGATGCGATCGCGTCCCTCCGAGAGGCTTTAAAATTTTCTCCCGATAACGTACCTTTACGGCAACATTTGGCAGAAACTCTGTTAAGTTTGGGACAACCAGAGGAAGCCGAACAAGAGTATCGCCAAGCCTTAGTTTTGTCACCTGAAAATCAGCAGCTAAAATTAGGTTTAGCTCGGGCTTTCTACCAACAAGGAAAGTATACCCAAGCGTTGGTAATTGTGGAAGATCAAATTAAGCGCTTGGATTGTCCGGCGGGTGCTTTTTTACTTCATGCGCGTCTTCTCTTGAACGCGGGTGCAGTGGAACAAGCTGTCCGTCAGTACCGCCGAGCCGTTGAAACCGATCCTGCTGTCAAAGATGCTGATTTTGCCGAAAGGTTGGGAATTGGGGCAGAGGAGGACGTGCAAGAGGTCGTAGACGGCAAAATTCGGGCAGGGTTGGGAGACTTTTCGACTTTGGAAGATACCCAAGTCGAAAAACCTGCGATCGCATTCCCAGATGTTGGCGGTATGGAAGCGGTCAAAGACGAAATTCGCCTGAAAATTATTTATCCGCTCAAACAGCCGGAACTGTACAAAGCTTACGGCAAGGCAATTGGGGGCGGAATTTTGATGTACGGCCCTCCGGGTTGCGGTAAAACTTACCTTGCCCGTGCCACAGCTGGCGAAATTAACTCTGGTTTCCTTTCTGTAGGCATCAACGATGTATTAGATATGTGGTTGGGCAACAGCGAACGCAATTTGCACGACCTTTTTGAACAAGCCAGACGCAACCAACCTTGTGTATTATTTTTTGACGAAGTTGATGCTTTAGCTGCCAGTCGTGCGGACTTGCGACAAAATTCTAGCCGCATGGTAATTAACCAATTTCTATCAGAATTAGACGGCGTGAGGAGTTCTAATGAAGGGGTATTAATTTTAGCGGCAACTAATGCACCTTGGCACTTAGATTCAGCCTTTCGCCGTCCGGGACGCTTTGACCGCATAGTATTTGTACCACCCCCTGATGCTGAAGCAAGGGCGGCAATTTTGCGCTTGTTGTGTCGAGGTAAGCCAGTGGAAGATATCGACTACGACCATTTAGCGAAGAAAACTGAGAATTTTTCCGGCGCAGACTTAATGGCAGTTGTCGATGTGGCAATAGAAAAGAAGTTAGCTGAAGCGATGAAAGTCGGTATCCCAAAGCCACTAACTACCAAAGATTTAGCATCGGCTGCGGGAGGAGTGAAACCTTCGACAAAAGAATGGTTTTCGACTGCTCGGAACTATGCCTTATATGCTAATGAGGGCGGATTGTACGACGACATCCTTAAATATATGAAATTCTGATGGGCGTACACTTAGATCGGGCCGAACTTCTCATGGCTCAATCGCGTTATGAGATGGCGGCGCAGGAATTGCAGCAGGAATTAGCAGTCGATCCAGATAGCGCCCAGGCTTATGCGTGGCTAGGTTGGTGCTTGAGGTTTCTCAAGAAGTACGAGGAAGCAATAAAAGAAGCTGAGCAAGCAATTAAGCTGGCACCAGATTGGGAGGATGGTTATTACGTTCTGGGTTGGATTCTCTGCGATCGCAATCAGCTTCTGGAAGCTGAGAACGCAACCAAAGAGGCAATTCGCCTAAATCCTGAAAATACCAACCATTTCATCCTACTATCAAACATTCGAGTTAAACAAAAGCGATGGCAGGAGGCACTAGAAGCAGCGACGCAGGGGCTTAACATAGACCCAGAGAATGCTGACTGTTTGAATAACAAAGGGATTGCCCTATTCGAGTTGGGTCGAACAGAGGAGGCGATCGCTACGACTAAGCAAGCGATCGCTCTTGACCCGGAGAATTTTAGCAACTACAACAACTTGGGATGGATGATATTGAACCGGGAAGGAAGCCCGACGAAAGCTTGGGAGTATTTCCGCCAAGCACTCCGACTCAACCCCAATTTTGAATCTGCACAGGATGGACTCATCCAAGCGATCAAGTTAAAAAACCCACTATACAGACTAGTTTACAGGTGTTTAATATTCCCGTACCGCCGTTTACAACTAGGCAGATTTTTGAGCGGGAAAGCTTTGTTGGGCTTCTTTGCCTGCTTGTGTTTGGCATTCCGTATATTGCTGAATCTTGCTGCAACTAATCCCAATCATTTGATTTGGCTAGCGCTGATTGTTTTGTTTTGGTTAATCTTTTTGCCTTGGTTTGTAGACCTCTTTATAACCCTATTACTCCAACTGAAGTTTAAGCAATCCTATTGGCTCACGACTTTAGTTTGGGCAATACTAAGCGCATTTTATTTGTGGTTAATGACCGGAAATTCTAAAACTCTGTTTGCTCCCGTTTTATTCGGATTGTTGCTTCTGCCTGTATCGGCAACGTTCCGATCTTCAGCGGGGTGGCACAGCAGCCTCATGGTGGGATATACAACCATCATGGCGTTAGTTGGGCTGGCAGGGCTAGTTCTTCCATTACCAGGGCTACCTTTTGTAAGTGTTGACGTTTGGTTCTGGTTAACTTGGTTAATCGTTCTCGCTTTTGGAACGCTTTTTTCCTTCTTTTTCATCTGGAGAAGCTCTCCTAAGTTAAGGTAGTGCCTGAAGAATGGTTTTCGACTGCTCGGAACTATGCCTTGTATGCTAATGAGAGCGGATTGGACGAGATCCTCAAATATATGAAAATCTGATGGGCGTACACTTAGAACGGGCGCAATTGCTAATTGGGCAATCCCGGTACGAAATGGCAGAGAAGGAACTGCGACAGGAGTTAACCCAGTCGCCCGATAGCGCGATCGCGCACGCTCTTTTAGGCTTGTGCTTGAGTTACCGCCAGAAGCACCAGGAAGCAACACAAGAAGCTCAGCTCGCAATTGGGCTGGCTCCTGATTGGGCGTATGCTCATTACATCTTGGCGTACATTTTATGCGATCGCGAGCATCTCAGAGATGCTGAAATATCGCTAGCTGAGGCGATCCGAATTGACCCGGCAAACTCAGGTTACTTCGCCTTGCGAGCGCGCATTCGATACAACCAAAGACTTTGGCAGCAAGCCTTAAATGCGGCGCAGCAAGGCTTAGCTATTGACCCGGAAGACGTGGAATGCTTAAATTACCACGCCCTCGCCTTGTCGCAGCTAGGACGCACACAGGAAGCTAAGACAGCCATTGAGGATGCGATCGCTAAAGACCCAGAAAATGCCTCCAGCTACGCTAGTTTAGGCTGGATACTTCTGACGCAGGGAAAAAACCCTAACAAAGCTTCCGAAAGTTTCCGCGAAGCACTGCGACTCAATCCTACATTTGAATGGGCTAGGCAGGGAATTGTCGAGGCGATGAAAGCCAAAAATCCCATTTACAGGGTAATGTTGCGATACTTTCTCTTTTGCTCTCGATTAGATAATCGCCCTAGATTGCTCTTCAGTATTGGCTTATATTTTGTCTTCCGCTTGTTAGTAGGTGGACTCGCCGTCGCTAACTTAAATCCATTACTATGGTTAATAGGTATTGCCTACATTTCATTTGTAGTTCTGACCTGGATTGCTGACCCTCTCTTCACCCTGTTACTAAGATTTGATAAATTCGGAAGATTAATCCTTTCCGAAGAAGAGATTAACAAATCGAACTTATTTGGCGGATTGTCGCTTTGCATCATAATTGCTGTTGCTGCTTGGTTTACTACGAAAAACCCCAATGTTTTAGCAGCAGCAATCTCCTTAATATGGTTCTTACTACCAGTCTCGGCGACCTTACAATGTCCGGCGGGAAGCGCGAGAAAATTTATGACAATTTACACAATTATTTTAGCGATCGCATGGCTAATGATCGTAGTTTTACAGCTTTTAGAAGACCCTAGCATATTAACAACAATTTTCTTTAGCGTTTTCTTCCTGGGAGGGCTGCTTTCCACCTGGGTTGCGAATGCACTAATGGGAGTTAAACAAAACAAATAATCGATTATGACCAAACTTCCGTCAAATCTAAGACAAACCCTGGTAAAACATCTTCCCCTGACAAAGTAGTAGGATTATCCAACACTTCCACATCCTGACCTTGCCTATATATCTCGACCTTCTGATTCTTTCGGTCAATCAACCAGCCTAAACGAGCCTGATTATCCATATATTCCCTCATTTTGGCTCGTAGCGGTTCCATATTGTCATTTTTAGAACGTAGTTCTAGAACAAAATCAGGACACAGAGGGGCGAAGCCTTCTTGTTGTTCTCTTGTAAGTGCGTCCCATCTATCTTGACGTACCCAAGCAGCATCAGGAGAACGATCCGCACCGTTGGGGAGGTGAAAACCAGTAGAAGAGTTGAACGTCTTACCAAGTTTAGTCTGACGGTTCCACAACCAGAGTTTTCCTTCAATGTCTGAGTTTCTATTTCCTCTGATGCTTCCAGTTGGAGGCATAATAATTAATTCTCCTGTAGCTGTGCGTTCTAGTTGTAAATCTTGGTTAACAACACACAACTCAACGAACTGATCGTGAGTAACCGTAAGTGTTAATGTTGGTGGGATATTGATTGGAATGGGATGCGCGAGACGAACTTGTGTCATTGTAGTGTCCATGTGCCTACATAGCAGCAGATTGGTAGTATTGGGGACTAGAGCGTAACTTAGTATTAGGTCGCACAACAGGATACATTGTTATTCCCAATTGATGTTAGATTTTGCGGAAGCCCAGACACTCCTTCGCCCCCGCAAAATCCAAAATTGTTACGCCCAGCGAATCAATCCCAACTCATAAGGAGTTGACAAATTTTCATGTTTCGGCAGAACGCGCAGAGACAGGCCTTGTAAACCACTGGAAGTGAAGAGAATATCAGCAGTGTAAATGCAACAATTGTGTTGATCCTGACCTTGGTGTTCCATCACCACAGGCACACCGTTGACAATTTCCCCATCAGCATCGACAGCACCCTGATAGAGTTGCACCTGCACATCATCTGGAGTAAGAGCGTCCAGATTAATTCGAGCTTTGACACCAACAGTTTGATTAACCAAAACCCCAGCAGGTTCAGAGACATCAACCTCTTCAATTTTGATGTCATACCAATGCTCAAACATCCGCTGCTTCCAAGAAGCTATTTCCTTAGCTGGAGCGTAGTTGTTTGAGGTCATAATCGAGTAGCGATCGCTTGCCGGGAAATATCCCCGTAGAGCATAATCACGCACCATCCGCGAAGTATTGAAAAACGGTAAATTCAACCGGATTGCATCCTTCATTTTCGCAACCCATTGGCGGGGAATTCCATAACCATCCCGTTCATAGAACAGCGGTACGACTTCCTGTTCTAGCAACTCGTACAGGGCATTTGCCTCCACATCGTCTTGATAATTCAAGTCGTCGTAGTCTTCCCCGTGACCAATAGGCCAGCCAGTGCGGACATAATCAGCCTCATCCCACCAGCCATCTAATATGCTGAGGTTTGGCGAACCATTCATCGATGCCTTCATCCCACTCGTACCAGAAGCTTCACGGGGACGGCGGGGCGTATTCAGCCAAACATCACAACCAGCCACCATCAACCGAGCTACATAGATGTCGTAATTTGGGATAAACACGACACTGACATTCATCCCTTCCTCTCGCGAGAAATGGATGATATCGCGGATCAGTTCTTTCCCCGGTATATCCTTGGGATGAGCCTTACCAGCAACTACAAACTGCACCCGGCGATTTTTGTCACCCTGCAAAATCTTCTTGATTCGCTCTTTGTCACGGAGAAACAGGCTAGCCCGCTTATAAGTAGCAAACCGTCGCGCAAACCCAATCGTTAACACCGTTGGGTCTAGCACTTCCTGCGCCTGGGCAATTTCACCGGGAGTTGCACCGCGATCGCGCAACTGTTTCACTAGACGCTCCCGGACAAACACCACCAATTCCGACCGTTGACGCTCGTGATTGCGCCACAACTCTTCATCCGGAATTGACAGCACCCGCTCCCATAAACTATCATCCGCAGGCGCATCAGACCACTGAGGGCCAAGGTAGCGGTCATATAGCTCCTGAGTAGACCTTGCCACACAACTGCGGGCGTGTACCCCATTGGTGATCGCGGTAATTGGCACCTCCTCCAGGGGCAAGTCCTTCCACAGATCCTTAAACATCTTCCGCGATACCAACCCGTGCAGCTGGGCGACACCATTAACAAAACTTGATGTCTTCATCGCCAGTGCTGCCATGCTAAAAGGCGACGCCAAATCCCCGGTATTTTCCCGTCCTAAAGCGAGAAATTCTTCTGGAGAAAGCCCGTAACTATGGGCATAGTGTCCCACGTAATACAGAGCCTTGTCTGGGGGGAACAAGTCGAATCCAGCAGAAACTGGTGTATGAGTAGTGAAAACCTGACTAGCTTGCGCTACTTGTTTAGCTTCGGCAAAAGTCAAACCTTCGTCCTGCATCAACATTCGGATGCGTTCCAGAATCAGAAACGCTGAGTGGCCTTCATTGAGGTGATAGACGGTGGGTTTATATCCCAAAGCCTTCAGCATCCGGAAACCCCCGATGCCCAGCATCATCTCCTGGTGAATCCGCATATCCAAGTCACCACCATACAACTCGTCGGTGATGTCGTGGTCGTAGGAATTATTTGGCTCAATGTTAGTATCCAGTAGATACAGAGGTACAGTTCCCACTTGTACCCGCCAAACACGAGCATAAACGGTGCGCCCTGGATACTCTACCTCGATCCGCAATTCCGAACCGTCAGGATTGCGCTCCGGGTGCAGAGGCATATTGTAGAAATCGTTGATCGGGTAGCGTTCCTGCTGCCAGCCATCGGCGTTGAGGTACTGGGCAAAATAGCCTTCTTGGTAAAGTAAGCCTACAGCAACCAGCGGCAAGCCTAAGTCACTAGCTGATTTCAGGTGGTCGCCCGCCAGAACGCCTAAGCCTCCGGAGTAGATAGGCAGGCAATCGGTAAGACCAAATTCCGCACAAAAGTAGGCGTAGCACTCTTTCTGGTCAGTTGCGCGATCGCTACCACTTGACAAGTTTCGGTTTTTGCGATACCAATTTCGCTCTTGCAGGTAGTCGTCTAGCTGCATTGAAGCCCTTTCCATTTGGGCGACAAAGCCTTCATCTTCAGCAACTTCCTTTAATCGGGCTTGGCTGATGGTTCCCAGCATCAGAACTGGGTTGTGACGGCTTGATTCCCACAAGTCACGGTCTAAGCGCCGAAATAACTCTTTGGTTTCGACGTTCCAATCCCAGTGCAGGTTATAAGCCAGCTTGCGTAGGGGTTCTAGTCTCGGCGGCAGAGAAGGAGAAACATTAAATGTCCGAATCGGCTGCATCGACAAAGCCTCTATAAGTCTGAATAAAGTTATTGTGTACTCAGATCGGCCGAAAGTACGATGTTTTTTATACTCTTTTCGAGGACTGATGATGCTTACAACTTAGAACAAATATTTTTATACCTCTGTTTAGCAACAAGCAGCCGCTTTTAATACAGAATTATGGGATTTCAAGGTATCCAAAATTACATCTTCCATTTCCGTCGGATAGTTAAACCGCGCAAACTCATACTCAATGACTGCGCCAAGGCTGTTTAATTCTTCTAAATTTTGGCAGTTTTGGATTGCGGCGATGAGGAGTCGCTGCCAACTCGGAAAAATTCTGTAGCTAAAAAAGCTGCTGCACGTCTTCCCTTTTTCGTTTTCCCAGACTATGCACAACTGATGCGCCATGTGCTTTATCCACTTGACCTGGTTTGCCGGAACCCCCAAAACTTGCCCTGCTTCTGCCTTGGTTATATGCAAGCTGGCACGCTTAAACCATCGGGTTTTAATAAAGCTGTGGCGAGTTGCTTGCTTTGAGCGAGTTCTGCGAGTTCTGCGTGCCATGATGCGTTCTTTAGTTGTGAGTAAATTCTTTATAAATTCTGTCGCCCGAACCTATCTTATACATATGCCGATAATTCTATTATCTTATCCGCAATTGCGGATAAAGTCCATATTCTCAGCAGCATACAATTGATAAATAAGTGAGGTGACGCTAATTGATTAAGTCTGATACTGGAAGCAAAGGTCGAGTGCAGGAGGACGGTACAGGTCGGTATCGATTCGACCGAATGGGCATCATGCGTGTTGGAGAGATTCTTCGCAAAGCCAGAGAAACAAAAGGCTGGAGTCTCCAAGAGTTGCACAATTATTGCGGTCTACCAGCCAGTTCAGTTAGTGACCTTGAGAATGCTTGTGTCACCAAAGTTCAGGCTGATGCCTTGGAAACTTTGCGCGTAGCCCTAGAACCACAAAATCCCGATACAGGTATGACTTATACCCTCGGTGACTTATATGAAATGATGCTGGTTAGGGAAGGAGAAACTAACGGTGCAAAAGGGAAAAGCTAGAGCGATCACATTTTTTTCGCAGGAAGCGATCGCGTAACTCTGTAAAAAAAATCTACTTAACTGGAACCACCAGCATAGTGATATCCTGTCTGCCAACAACCATCACAGGCTCATCAGCTTCAACAGTGGCTTGGCAATCAGGCTCTATAAATCGTGCAGGCCAGAAAGTACCAAGACACTTGACTCGTCCAGGCTGATTAGGAGCGATTGTTTTCTCCACTGTACCCGCGATAGGTTCAGCGAACATCTCAAAATTTTCGGGAGCTAATGGACTGTTCACGATTACCTCCATCTGATTGAGCGAGAACCTGAGCCTTGGAAGACTGAGTGAGAAAGATTTCAGCCAGAGCCGATCGGGTTTTTTCGGAAAAACTTAAGTGTTTAACTTATCGTTCTGCCACCAGCATCCGATTAGTTTTCAGCCACGAAAAATCTAGACCATTAGAAACCTAACATCAGCTTAAGTTCCTTAAATTCCGGATAAAGCCCCAAAATTTCCGGATCAGTTGGACGGGAGGAGTCGCCAACAAGGGCGATCGCTTTCTTCAACAACGACGCCTGGTGAAACTTAATGCACTCCAGAATCGTCAAGCAATTTGAGCAGCCTTGCACGACCCTGAATTCAACGCTTGAGGTGTTTGTCAAAAACGAAGCAATATTTCGGTATTATGAGAAAGTTGTCATGCCTTTAAGGTAACAACATTCAGCCTTTCCCGTCTGGAGTAGATATCGGTATGCTGACCCTCAAAATAGTTGTTTATATAGTCGTTGCCTTCTTCGTCCTGCTCTTTATGTTTGGATTTTTGTCCAATGATCCGGCTCGTAACCCGAAACGTCGGGATTTAGAATAAACAGCGATCGCTTAATGCCTCAGGCCAATGTCGGGACAGCAGCCCAATGTGAGGCACGCTGCTCAGAATGCAGTTGAGAATAGGCATTTGTGCTGTCCGCTCGACTCCTGTTGCTAGAAAATGCCCCAACCAGTCCCGCCGCCTGAACCACCTTCAATTGTCAGTACCTCACAGCCAGGGGAATTTGCTCCTCTGGCTGCTTCAACTCCAACTCTTTTCTCGGTTCCCACCAGAACCATGCAAACCGGGGCGGTTGCTGCTCCGACTCCGCCGGAAACCCTACCGCCGGAGTCTTCCTCATCTATATCTATCCCTAAAAGAAGTGCCGTCCTGCTTGGTTCTCCGATTTCAGTGGGGCATTCTGTCGTAGGAGCAAAGCAGCCGCCTGCGAGTCAGGAGTTACAAGCTAGGAATCGGAATTCTGAAAATAAGACGCAGCCAGTAAAAGAACGGGCAGCAGCTCCTGTTTTGCAAAAGTCGCTGTCCGTATCCCAGTTACCAAGTGTAGATCAACAGCCAAAAGAGCCGCCGCCAGAGCCAAATCCGAGGGAATCCGAAGATGACAGGCTATCCCCACTCCCACCGTCAGAGGAAACTGGGAGAGAATCCGAAGATGATAGGCTACCCCTAAAATTACCGCCGGAAACTCCTAGAGAATCCGATACACCAGTTTCCCCCTCCCCCTTGGAGGGCGAACCCTGGAGTGAGGAGGAATTGGTACCTGTCTCACCACCACGCAAGACCCAGACACAGCAACCTTCCCCCGTAACACCGACTACCGGGAGTAATGGTAGTGTCGTGGAACTAACTTCAGACCGTCAGGAGTACGAGGTAGATCGGCAAGTCGTGACCGCAGAAGGCGATGTCTTACTGCGATACCAGGGATCGGTAGTGGATGCCGACAGGGTGCAGCTGAACTTGCCAAATCGGATTGTGGTAGGTGAGGGGAATATAGCCTTGAAGCGGGGCGCTCAAACAATCAGAGGCGATCGCTTAGAATACTTCTTTGCCCAAGATAGCGGTTTTGTCTTAAATGCCAGTGGGGAAATTTATCAGCCCACAGCTGGGACGGATTTTTCTGGGCCATTACCAAATGATACCCGTGCCTTCGCCCGACCGTTAAGCGATCGCATCCTCGCCAACCAACCGCTATCGAATATCAGCAGTCCCGGTGGCTTTGGCGCTGTATTTGGTGCTGGCAGAACTATTCAAAACCAGTCTGCCTTTCAACAGGGAGGCACCCTTAATCGGCTGCGCTTTCAAGCGGATCGAATTGATTTCGACTCCGAAGGCGCGATCGCTAGAAACGTTCGCTTTACCAACGACCCCTTCTCACCGCCAGAGTTAGAGGTACGGGCAGACACAGCTAGATTCAGAAGAATTTCGCCGCTTGTAGATGAAATTACCAGCACCAATTCCCGCCTAGTTTTCGATCAGGGGTTCTCCATTCCCATATTTCAAGATCGCAGACTGATTGACCGGAGAGAGCGCGAACCTGGTATCGTTACTTTCGGATATGATGATGGCGATCGCGGTGGTGTGTTTGCCGAGCGCACCTTTCAACTTATTTCCACTGACAAGATTTTATTTCGCGTCACACCGCAGTATTTTATCCAGAAAGCAATTACTGAGGGCGACTACATCGATCCATCGGTGTTTGGTGTCCGGTCTAGGCTGGATGCCACCCTGAGTCCCACTACCACTTTGAGGGGGACGGCAGTTTTCACCAGTCTAGATCCCGAAGAGATAGCAGAAGACGAGTTGCGGGCGAGTCTGCGCTTGCGCCAGACCATCGGCACCCGTTACCCGCACACCCTGAACCTGGAATATAGCTATCGCGATCGCCTCTTCAACGGCTCCCTTGGCTTTCAAACCGTCCAGAGTAGTATAGGCGCAGTCCTAACTTCCCCTGTAATTCCTCTAGGAAACACAGGCATCAACCTCAGCTATCAAGCAGGCGCTCAAATTATTAACGCCGACACCGACCGCATAGACTTGCTCGACCCGGTGCGGACAAATAACCGCGTTACTCTCAATCGCTACCAAGGTAGTGCGACCCTTAGCCGTGCTTTTACACTGTGGCGGGGTGAAGCGTTACCCGCCACCCCTACCGAAGGATTGCGATATACACCAGTACCAATTGTTCCCTACCTGCAACTGACTACCAGCGCTACTGGCGTATATAGTGGTTACAGCAGTAGCGATACCCAAGCATCCTTGAGTGCGGACATCGGACTACAAGGGCAAATTGGTCATTTTTCTAAGCCTTTCTTAGATTACACCGGGTTTAATGTCAGCTTGTCTCAAATTGCCCGCAATGGCACATCGCCTTTCTTGTTTGACCGTTTAGTTGATACTCAAGTCCTTTACGCTGGTATCACCCAGCAAATTTATGGCCCATTTCGCGCTGGTTTTCAAACAGCCATTAGTTTAGATACTGGTGAGAGCATCAGTACCGACTATTTTCTGGAATACAGCCGCCGCACCTACAACGTCATCTTGCGTTATAACCCAGTCCTAGAGTTGGGTTCCATCAGCTTGCGGATTAATGACTTCAACTGGTTAGGTAATCCAGATCCATTCCCTGGTTCTGGTGTCCGTCCAGTTATCCAAGGTGTTCCCGCTACAGACTGAGTGGAATTGCGATCGCAAACTCTGCCCCTTCCCCAATTGATGAAAAACACTGCAACGTCCCGCTGTGCTTTTCTGTAACAATTTGGTGGCTAATCGAAAGTCCTAGTCCAGTTCCTTTACCTTGCGGCTTAGTGGTGAAAAATGGGTCAAATAGCCGTTGGCGTACTGACTCAGACATTCCCAATCCATTGTCTTTTATCCGAATCTCCACCTGATGGTTATTGGTTACGAATGTGCGAATTGTAATCAGATTCGGATGCTGCTCAATTTCAGCATAAGTTTTAAGGGCGTTAGACTCCTCTAGCGCCTCAATCGCATTCGAGAGCAAATTCATAAATACCTGATTGAGTTGTCCGGCGTAGCACTCAACCAAAGGCAAATCTCCATACTCTTTAAGCACCTGAATCGCTGGACGGTCTGATTTAGCTTTCAGGCGGTGCTGCAAAATCATCAGCGTACTTTCTAAACCTTCGTGAATATTAACAGCCTTTTTCCCAGCATCATCTGCCCGCGAAAAGTTGCGTAAAGACTGCATAATATCCCGAATGCGGTCAGTACTTAGTTTCATTGAGGAAATCATTTTGGGTAAATCTTCCAGCAAATATTCTAGGTCAATCGCCTCAATTTCTTCGGCAACTTCTGCTGGCGGATTCGGCATATGCTTTTGATATAAATTCACCAGATTACTCAAGTCTTGAACATACTCTTTAGCATGGTGCAAATTGCCCGCAATGAAGCTGACCGGATTGTTAACTTCGTGGGCAACACCAGCGACAAATTGACCCAAAGAGGATATTTTTTCAGTCTGGATTAGTTGAGCTTGCGTTTGCTGAAGTTTTTCTAAAAATTGTTGCAACTGCTGGGACTTCTCTTTTTCCCGTGCATATAAACGGGCATTTTCTAAAGCTATAGCAACTTGCGAAACTAAGACTTTTAAGACTTCTATCCGCTCTTGCGTAAAAGCTCCTGCTGCCAAGTTATTTTCCAATTAAAGAATCCCTTGCACCTGAGATTGATAAATAATTGGTAAACAGAGAATTGATTTTGGTTGATTTTTCTGAATGTAGGGATCTGTGTTGAAAGGCTCTGCTTGAGTCACGTCATTAAAGACGAGATGCTTTTGACTTCTGAAGACGTAGTTTATAACGCAAAGGGGTAAATCCTCACTGGTTTCAAGAGAAATCGATTTTAAAACTGTCACTTCATTGTTTGTAGCAGTACCAGCAGCTTCGATGAACAGTTGGTTATCTTTAACTAGCAGCAGCACTCCTTTTTGAGCAGCGGCATTTTCTAGCAAAATTTTGATTAACTTGCTCTGCAATTTTTCTAAGACAATTTCACTAGCGATCGCTTGCGAAGATTTGATAAAAGTAGCTAAGTCTAAAAAGTTGGTCAAATTGCTACCAGTAGTGGTAGTCGTAGTGATGGTGACATCCAGGGTCGGGTCTTCTACACAGGGTAAGTGCATCTAAAAGCGTAGCCAAACATACAGACGGTTTGGCTGAGTAATGGGTTAAGAGGTGGTGAACATTCGCCTTGAGTGGCAGGGGTGACAAGAACGATTAAATTAGAAGATGCTCTAGCTTATCCCCTAGCCCCCAGCAGAGATCATGGCAAAAGGATTTGTGCCCGCGGT